>NZ_JBNCKS010000032.1:0-38748 GCF_049841635.1 Micromonospora sp. DT44
GCGGTAGCTTCAGCGAGGACGACTACATCGCCTTCCTCGACCAGGCCCACCAGCGTCTGCAGGCACCGATGGTGCTGTAGCCACCGCAGCCAGGTAACCAAGTCGTCCAGGCTGTCGACCCGCTTCAGCGAGCGGTTGTCGTCCTCGTCCATTGCCGCCTCCCCACCACCGCAGGTCAGCGGCTTGGCCGACCGACCCGATCAACCACCACAACTCCCGGCTGGTCCAGGGAGCAATGCGGTGATCGCCGCCTTTCGGATCCGGTGGCGAACCGGCGGACGGTTCATTCTCTTGCATTGTGCCGGTCCAACCGTCGAGGACCGACTTACGGCAGGCTGACACGATGCGGAAACTGACCTTCGGTATGAGCGTGAGTCTGGACGGCTACGTTGCCGCGCCCGGTGACGACCTCGGGTGGGGTGTGCCGAGTGACGAACTGTTCCAGTGGTGGTCCGACCGGGTGGCGGCGACCGGCACGGCGCTGTACGGGCGCAGACTATGGGAGGCGATGAGTTCCCACTGGCCGACCGCCGACCAGCAGCCGGGTGCCACGCCAGCATCGATCGAGTTCGCCGGCCGCTGGCGGGACATGCCGAAGGTGGTGTTCTCCTCGACGATCAGCACGGTCGACTGGAACGCCCGCCTGCACACCGGCGACGCGGTCACCGAGATCACCCGGCTCAAGGACGGGGACGGCGGTTCGTTGGACATCGCCGGCGCCACCCTCGCGGCGGCGGCGATGCGGGAAGGGCTGATCGACGAGTACGTGCTGGTCACCCACCCGGTCCTGATCGGTGGCGGCAAGCGATTCTTCACCGCCATCGAAAAGTGGGTGAACCTGAGCCTGGTGGAGACCCGGACGTTCCCTGGCGGCGTGCTGCTGACTAGGTACGAGACCAGACGCTGAGCGGCCGGCTTCTGTCGAGTCAGAGGCCGTGTTGGGCCAGGTCGACGTGGTGCTCGACTGGGCGATGTACCGGCCCGGTGTACTCGGTGAGCACGAACCGACGATGGTCTTCCGAGGGATGAACGGTGACCGCGACAATGCTGTCGTCCTCGAAGCGAAGCGTGAAGACGGGATCGAGATCGCAGAGAAACGCGAAGCCGTCGCGTTCGTCGTCGGAGTCGCTGACCAGGTGGCCGTTGGCGTCCCAGCCGGCGTCGCTGGCGGTGATCACGACGGCGACTTCGACGGGGCCGAACATGATTGAGCTGTTGGCCCACCAGTCCAGCCAGCAGCGGCCCTCGAAGCGGTCCATGCCGCCACCTCCTCGCGCTCACCCAACCCAAACTGCCCTGACCCGCCCGGCGGCTTCGCACGGACCAGTGTGCTTTTTAGCCACCGATGAACGTAGTGATGGCGTCGCGAAGGAGGCGGTTCGGGTCGCGCGGCTTGAGGTCGGGATCAGAAAGGGGAGGCAGAGCAACAAGTTCCGTCAGTACGGTCGCCAGCCGCTTCCGTTCTACTCGGAGGCGCGACCACGCCGGGTCAGGTAGCCGCAGCACGTTGGCGAGCAGGTCCCCCGGGTAGTAGTCGCCCTCAGCCAGCGGATCGCGGAGCAGCACGTTGACAGCGCGAGGCAGCAGGGCGGACACGCCGGTCTGCTGCCCGAGCATGATCCTCAGGTCCTCGACCATGAACTCAGCCAACGGCTTACGGCGCAGTTCCGTGCAACGCGTGATGAGGAACGTGTCGTCCGGACCGGGGTCCGGCCAAACATCCCGCTCAAGCTCGTCGATCGTCGTCACGGCGGCGAGCGTAGTCCGCCCGATCCTGGTGCCCCCGCGGCCGGCGTCGGAGCCGTGGCCCGTCTTCGTCAGCCCTGTTCGGCTACGAAGGTGCCTCGCGCATGGACGGTGACGACCAGACCGCGGTCGCGCAGCTCGCGCATCGCCATCCGGACGGTTCCGCGCGCCACGCCGTACGTCTGCTGCAAGTGAAGCTCGCTCGGCAATGGCTGTCCAGGTCGGAGCTTGCCCTCCTCGATCTGCCTGGCGAGCAGGTCAGCCAACTGCCGGTAGAGCGGCATGTTGTTGAGCGGGCTCGTCATGGGCGGCAGCGTAGACACGCACATGATCTGTACGTGTTCAGGGATGTCCAGCTTATAGACGTCTAGCTTCTAGACGTCTATAAGCTGTACGTTTGTGGAGCCAATACGAAGACGGCCCTCGACCGGCGCAGCCACGCCGATCGAGGGCCTTGATCGCCTAGCAAGGAGGCGACCCGTGAGCACCCTACCGACCCTGCCCAGTTGCCCAGAACCCGCGACAATCCGCATCGAGCTGTACAGCGCGGATTCTCTGGACGCCTGCGCGTACACCTGTATTGACCACACCATTCGTGCGACGGCCGCCGTGGCCCGCGCGGGCCTGGAGGCCCACCTGATCGGCATGGCACCGGACGTCGTGCGGCCCTGCGGTCACGTGTTCGTCTTCCCGACCGGCACGCTCGCCGCAACCCCGCTCGCTGTCGCGCATCCGCGCTGGTGCGACCGCGACGACTGCCAGCGTCGAGGTCGACACCACTCCCGCGTCCTTGGCATGAACGCGGACCAGCCGGAGCCGTTCGCCCTTCGAGCGGACCTGGTGCAGGGCCTGCACCCAGCCGCCCAGCCCGTGGTGCGCCTGGAAGACAGCGCGGCGACACGACTCCATCCCTCGATGCGGCAGACACGGATATTGCGTTACCGGCTGGCTCGCCTGCTGACCCTGGCAGAGGCAGGGGGCACCACCACGGGCACGACGATGGACGCTGACGCAGCGACAGGAAGTGCCCGGCGGATGTCTACGGGCGGCCCGGCCTCCGGCGTTAATAGGGCGTGACGTTCGAGGAATACGCGTTCGCCCGCACATCGGCGCTGGTGCGGCTCGCGCGGCTGCTGACCGGCGACGAGCATCGGGCCGAGGACCTGGTTCAGGATGTCCTGACCCGGGCGTACGCCCGCTGGGGGCGCATCTCGCGGACCGATCAGCCGGATGCCTACGTCCGGCGCATGCTCGTCAACGCCCACCACTCGTGGTGGCGTCGGCGTAGCAGCCGGGAGGTCACTGTCGCCGCCGTACTCGATCGGGCGGGTGACGCGGACGAGGCCGCCGGTGTCGCCGAGCGCGACGCGCTGTGGCGGCTCGTCTCGGACCTGCCGGCGCGTCAGCGCACCGTGATCGTCCTGCGCTACTACGAGGATCTCGACGACACGGCGATCGCCGAAATCCTCGCCTGCTCGACCGGCACGGTACGCACCCACGCGAAGCGCGCCCTGACGACGCTGCGCAGACGGCAGGAAGCACCAATCCCCGCACGGGCAGGAGACCTCTGATGGTCAGCGACCTCGATCGGCGGCTCGCCGCCACGCTCGCGCATCGCGCCGGTGGCGACATCGACCCCACACCCATCGTTGAGCACGCCCGTCAGAACGGTCGTCGTCTGCGGCGACGTCGTCGTGGGCTGCTCGCCGCAAGCGCGGCGGTGGCGTGTGTGGCCCTCGCCGCATTGGTCCCAACCGTCCGCGATGCCGATGACCCGATGCCGCCAGCCACAACGCTCCTGCTGCCGGAGGCGCCAGCGGCGGCCGTCGTACGCCCCAGGGACGTCGGCACCGACCCCACCACCGTGCACTTCTCGGCGGACGCGCTGGTCAGTGGTGCCGAATACGCGACATGGCGGGCGGGACGCGGCTCCGAGAGCGTCGAGTTCCGGGGCCCGGACGGCGCGGCGCGTTTCGCGCTGGCGCGTAGCGTCGTGGCGCTGGACGCGTTGCAGCAGACCCTGTCCTCGTCCGGCCGGCCGCAGCCCCGGACCGACGTGCGGGTCGGCGACCGGCCGGGGGTCGCCTGGTTCGATCCGTCCGGCGACCAGAAACTGTGGTTCGTCCGCTGGCAGCCCGCCGACGGGCTCTGGGCGCAATTGGACACGTACGCGGCCACCAGCGACGAGGCCATCGGTACGGCGGGCCGGGTGCGGTTCGACGGTGCCCGCCGCTGCGTGGTGCCGTTCCGCTTGGAGTCGCTGCCGGCCGGCGCACGGCTGCTGGAATGCTCGGTCACCCTCAGTCAGTCGGAGAAGGGCGCGTTCGCCGAGGGCTCGCTCGTCGTCGGCGATGACGCCGGCCGCTGGCTGACGGTGCGGGCACAATCCGCCCCCGGCCGCCAGGTCAGGTCCGCCGACCTCGTCGCGGGTCCATACCGGGCCCGCCGGCAGGGCAGCGACGTCCTGGAGATGACGGTCGAACGTTGCTCCGTCGAGGCGTTCCGCAAGGGCTGGGGGAACGGCTACACCGAGGCGGAGGGCCTGGCGATCCTCGGCGGGTACCGTCCCGCCCCCGACCTCGACCACCCCGACACCTGGTGACGACACGTGGCGATACGGCCAACCAGAAGGCACCGGAAGCCGGTGCCGATCCGTCGCGGCGGTGCCATATGCTGCCCGCGTTCGACACGGGGGCACGGGGAGAAACACATGCGACGGTACGGCTTGGCGGCGCTCACGGCTGCGTTCCTCACGGTGGCGCTGGCGGGCTGCGGCACGCCGGCCGGCACCGATGGTGACCTGGCCGACGACTGGCAGCCGATGGCGGCGGCGCAGCAGTTCGTCCCGAAGGCCGACGAGTGCCACCTCATCGACGAGGCCACGTCGTACCTGAGCAGCTACTCCCCCGTCGACTGCGCGAAGACGCACAAGGTGGAGACCTTCCACGTCGGCACCTTCACCGGCGCTCTGGCCACCCGCACCGCGCCGCCCAAGACGGAGTCGGCGACGATGCGGTCGACCTTCGCCGACTGTGACAAGCGCGCGAAGCAGTTCGTGGGCGGCGACTGGCGTGATGCCCGCCTGTCGGTGCAGGTCGCTCCGGCGTCGCCGGCCGCCTGGTCGGGTGGCGCGCGCTGGTACCGGTGCGACATCTTCGAGCTGGACGAGGTCAACGGTCCGAACGGCGAGAGCGATGCGGCGATCCAGCGGGGCGGATCGCTGCGTAACGCCCTGGCCAGCCGCTCCCCGCTGCACTACGGCTGCATGAACGAGGACAAGTGGCAGATGCTGCGGCCGGTCGCCTGCACCGCCGGACATCAGTTCGAGTACGCCGGCACCTGGATGGCACCGGATCGCTCCTGGGCTGACGCGACCCGGGACGAGGACTCCATCCACGCGGCCTGCCGGAAGGTCGTCGCCGGTTACGCGAAGGTGCCGGTGGACGGCGATCTGATCTACCGCACCGGCACCTCGTACCGCTTCCCGAACCGCCTGCTGTGGGAGCGCGGCGACCGTGGCGTGCGCTGCTACTACTGGTCCGGCGGCACCAACGTCAAGCGGTCGATCGCCGGCGGCGGCACGAAGGCGCTGCCGATCCGCTGAGCCGGGTCAGCTCGGTCCCAGCAGCGCCGCCAGCGCGGCGTCGCCCTGCCCGAGCTGCGATCCGCCGGGCGGTGCCACGACCAGGAAGCGCCGGCAGGCGTCGAGTTCCACGTACCACTCGGGCCCGTTGTCGTCGACGGGCCGGAGCACCGCGAAGCGGGACGCCGGGGTGGCGCAGTCGACCGCCGGTCGGGCGTCGGCCAGCGCCCGCAGCACGTCCGCCTGCCGCTCGGGCGGGAGCGGCCGACCGTACACGAAGTCACCGGCCGGTTTGCCGCCGCCGCGCTCGGACGCGGGCACCTGGTAGACGCAGAGCCGCAGCGGCCCGGCCTTCGGCGCGGCGGGCGCGACGCGGCCGGGACGGCCGAGGGTGGTCTCCACCCACACCATGTCGGACCAGTGCTGCGCGCATCCGGCGGCCTCGGCCGCCGAGGATTCGACAACCCCGAGGGTACGGCTGTCGACGGTGGTCAACCGCAGCCCGTCCAGCGCCGCGCGTACCTCCGGGCGCGGCTTGCCGCAGGCATCGGTTGGCAGGTACGGCCGCAGCCACCGCCCCTGATCGTCGAGCAGCGCCAGCCAGGGTGGAACGATCATGTCGAGAGTGCAGCGGTTCTCTCCCCGACCCGGTTCCTTGTCGGCCAGCCCCAGCGCGGCGATCAGCGGGCCGATCTCGTCGGCACGGCGCTCGGTGGCCACCTGCTCCCGGCCGCCGGCGGCTCCCCGCACGACGTCGCGCCCGCAGAGCACGGCGGCGACCGGCGTGAACGCCGGGTCGATCCGTCCGACGCGCGGCTCGACCCCGGCCGGCCGCGACGTCGCCGATCCTGGGCGTACGGGCAGCATGACGCCCGCCTGCGGCGCGATCTCGGCGCAGGAGGTCCACTTCTCGGCGACCTCGGCCGGGCCGGGGTCCTTCGGCGTGTCGGCCGGTCTGGCGCAGCCGGCCAGTGCCAGGCCGCACAGCCCCAGGCCGAGCAGCGTCGCCATCAGTGTCGTTCCGGCCGGGCGCATCCCGCTCACCACCTCTCCACCGCCGGATGAGACGGACGGGCGGCCGGCGGGGTTCCCGCGTGACGCCGCCGACCATGGGTGACACCGCCCGCCGCCGTCGGAGCTTCCCTCGGCAGAATGGGCCGATGGCACATCTGGGACTGGTCGCGCTGCTCGTGAACGAATACGACGAGGCGATCGACTTCTACGTCGGCGGGCTCGGCTTCGAGTTGGTCGAGGACACGCCTCGCCCGGACGGCTCACGCTGGGTGGTCGTCCGGCCTCCCGGGGCTCGGGAGACGGCCCTGCTGCTGGCCCGGGCGGGCAACCCCGAACAGCGGGCACGGGTGGGCGACCAGACCGGCGGCCGGGTCGGCCTGTTCCTGCACACCGAGGACTTCGCCGCAGCTCACGCCCGGATGATCGGGGCTGGCGTGCGGTTCCTGGAGGAGCCGCGGCACGAGGCGTACGGGTCGGTGGCGGTCTTCGTCGACCTCTACGGCAACCGCTGGGACCTGATCCAACCCCGCAGCGCAGAGTGACGACAAGGCGACACTACGCGTACGGTGGGTGAACGCTCACCGTACGCCATGCTATTCTCCGATGTCGATCTCCGCCGTGCGGACCCGGGACCGGGTCGTTGTCGGAAGGACACCTCCCGATGCCGGCGACTGCCGCCCCGACCGTGCCACCGCCCACCCTGGACAATCCTGCCGGCGGGGCGTTCAGTTTCATCTTCACCACCCTGCCGGCCCTGCTGCGGCTGACGTGCGGCCTGGTCGGTGCCGCCGTGGCGTTGTCGGTGCGTACCCCGCCGGTCGACGCGGCCCTGCTACTGCCCGGCGTGGCCGCGCTGACCGGGTGGTCGCTCTGGTACGCGGTCCGCGCGCTGCGCCACGGGATCACGCCGGCGCTGGTCGCCGGTGACGTCGCGATCACCGCGGTGGCCTGCCTGCTCATCCCCCGCCTGGTGGCGCCCGAGGTGTTGCCGGGCGAGGGCAGTTGGATCGCGGTGCTCGCCAGCACCACGGTGATCAACGCGCAGGCCACCGCCAGGGCCCGCTGGTCGATCCCGGCCGGGCTGCTGGTCACCGCCGCCTACGTGGCGGGCGCGCAGGCGGCCGGCGACGTCACCGAGGCCCGCGCACACGCCGCCACCCTGCTCGTGCAGACGGCCTGCACGGCGATGATGACGGGGGTGATGCGCCGCCGGATCGGTCGGGCCGACCACGCGTTCGCCGAGCACCAGCGGCTCACCCGGGAGGCGCTGGTCGCCCGGACCGCCCGGGAGGGGGAGCGCCAGCAGAACCGGGACCTGCACGACACGGTGCTCGGCACCCTGACCATGGTGGGGCTGGGCGCGGTACCCGGCCCGTCGGCCACGTTCCGTGAGCGGTGCGCCGCCGACCTGCGTACCCTCGTCGCGTTGACCGACCACGGCTCGACGCCGGGCGACGGCCCGGTGCCGCTCGACCAGCGGCTACGCGCGGTGCCCGACCGGCTGCCCGAGCTGCCGGTGAGCCTGGAGCTGACCGCCTGCGCGGTGCCCGCCGGGGTGGCCGACGCGATCACCGAGAGCGCCTACGCGGCGCTGTCCAACGTGGTCCGGCACGCCCCGGGCGCGCGGACCACACTGCGGCTGAGCCGCGACGCGGTCGCCGTCGTGGCCGAGGTGGTCGACGACGGCCCCGGCTTCGACCCGGCCACCGTCCCCGCGCACCGGTACGGTCTGCGCGAGTCGATCCAGGGGCGGATGGCGGCGGTCGGCGGGCGGGCCGAGGTGTGTTCCGCGCCGGGCGCCGGCACCCGGATTCGACTGGAGTGGCCCGGTGGCGGCTGACCTCGGCGCGACGGCGGACACCCGTGCCGCGTCGGTGCCGGCACCTCGACCGGGACCGGTCGACGGGCCCACATCCAGTGAGCAGTCGGTGCTCGCCGCGCCCGCCGCCGTCGCTGAGGCCTCCGACCGGGGCGCCCGGATCGTCGCCGTCGCCATCGCGCTGGCCTGGCACGTCGCGATCGGACTACCGGCGGTGCTGGCGACCCGCGCGCAGTTCTCCGCACCGACGGTCGTGCTCGGCGGCTGGGTGCTGGTCGCCGTGGCCGGGGCGGTGGCCGGCATCCGGCTGCTGCGCGGCACGCCACTGCCGCCGTGGCCGCTCGCCGGGGTACTGGTCGCCGTCGACGCGGCGGTCTTCGCGGCGGTCGGCGAACGGCACCTGTTCACCGCGGCCAACTGGGTGTGGGGCACGCTCGGCTGGTTCTTCGTGCTCGCCATGTGGGGTCGGCGGGTCGGCGGCCTCGTCGCGCTGCTGACCACACACGCGATGATCGCGCTCGTCGCCGTTCTCGCGTACGCGCCGAGCGCGGCCGACCTGGCCCGCTACACCATGTACGTCTACGGCACGTTCACGCTGCCGGTGGCGGTTTTCGCCGGCAGCGCGGTGATCGTCGGACTGGCCCGGGACCGGGCCGCCGCAGCCGCGGCGATGCACACGATCGCCGCCGAGCGGGCGGCCGCCGAGCAGGGCCGGCAGGAACGCCGTGACCGGCTCGCCCTGGTGGGCGCGGCGGCCGGGCGGGTGCTCGGCGAACTGGCCACCGGGGAGGCGGACCCGGCCGACCCGGAGGTGCAGAGCCGGTGCGTACTGGCCGCGGCCCGGCTGCGTCGCCTGATCGCCGAATCCGACGACGTGCCCGACCCGCTCCTGCACGAGCTACGGGCGGCCGTGGACCTGGCCGAACGCAACGGGCTGCCGATCGACCTGGTCGCCATCGGCAACCCGCCGCCGCTGCCGGTGGAGATCCGTCGCCGGCTGGCCGACCCGCTCACCAGCCTGCTCGCCGACGCCCGGGGGTGGGCCCGCCTGACCGTGGTGTTCGGCCCGGACGAGGTGGTGGTCAGCCTCGTCACACCGGACCGGGAAGGGCCGGACGCGACCGGCCCGCCCACCGAACACCAGGACGGGCCGGTGCAGCACCTTTACGAACGGGACGGGGACATCAGATGGGCGCAGACCCGGTGGTCGGGGTGACCGGTGACCGGCCGGTCGGGGTGGCGATCGTCGACGACCATCCGGTGGTCGTCGACGGGGTACGCGCCTGGCTCGCCAGCGAACCGCGACTGACCGTGCTGGCCACCGGGGACGACCCGGACGAGGTACTGCGCGCCGCGCCGGACGCCGACGTCGTCCTGCTCGATCTGCGGCTGCACGGCCGGATGGCGCTGGACAAGCTGGCCGAGTTGAGCGCCACCGGGCGGCGGGTGGTGGTCTACTCGGAGCACACCGACCCGGAGACCATGCTCGCCGCGCTGGACGCCGGGGCGGTGGCGTTCCTGGCCAAGCACGAGGGCCGCGAACACTGCGTGGCGACCGTGCTGGCCGCGGCGAGTGACCGCCCGTACGTGCCGCCGGCGCTGGCCGGTGCGATGGTCGGCGACCCGAGACCGGACCGACCGGCACTGTCCGACAAGGAGCGGGAGGCCCTGCTGCTCTGGTTCCAGTCGATGTCCAAGGCGTCGGTCGCGCGTCGCATGCAGATCAGCGAACACACCGTGAAGCAGTACGTCGACCGCGCGCGGATCAAGTACACCCGCGCGGGGCGGCCGGCAGCCACAAAGGCGGCGCTGCTCGCCCGTGCGATCGAGGACGGCCTCGTCCGCCCGGAGGAGATCGGCATCTACCAGTCACAGGCGACGCACGACCGGCCGACCCCCTAACGGGCGTCATGACAGTGGCCGACGAATCGGCGAAGCTCAACGCACAACCAGTTCACCGGGAGGTCGTGACGATGCAGGCCGACGCGTCCCCCTTCTTCATCGGCCCGCACCGGTTCGACGCGCCCGACGACGACGCCGGCCCCACCCTCGACCGGCGGTACGACATGCGCCCGCTGCCCGGCGAGAAGGTGCTCGGGCGGCACCGGCTGCTCGTGGCGGGCTACCTGCTCGGGCCGACGGAGACACGATGCGCCTGGCAGCTCCCCGGGCCTGTCTCGGTGACCGTCACCGACCAGCGGATCTGCTGGGTGGGCACCGGGTCGCAGCTCTCGCTGGTGGCCGACGACGCGCCCCGGCCCCGGCCCGCCGGCCGCGTGACCGGCCTGATGACCGGCCAGATCCGCTGGCAGTGGCCGTCCCGGCTGGAGCTGCCCGCCGAGCCGCCGCAACTGATGATCGTCTGCGACGCGTTGCGGACGATCCAGCAGCCGGCGCTGGCCCTGGGTGGGTCACCGGGCGAGGTCGTCGCGCTGGCCCAGCAAGTCCGCCGGGCGGTGGCCATGTTCCGCCTCACCCGCCCGCAACTGGTCGACCTCTCCGCACAGGAACGCGACGTACTGCTGCTGCGGGCCGGCCCCGCGCTGCTCGCCGGGGACACCCGGATCACCCTGCCCGGCTCGCTGCCGGTGGAGTTCCGCTCCCGCGACGACTACTACCGCTCGGGGCCGGAACCCAGCTCCTGGGACCGCTTCGCCGACGGCACGTCCGGGCGTAACTGACGCGAACGCCAGCCGTCGCCGGAGGCGTACCCGGATGTCGCTGGTGGCGTACCCCGGGCGTTGGTGGCGTACCCCGGCGTTGGTGGCAGCGTGCCCCCGCGCGGCCGCCGGCAGGTCCCGGCGCGGCCGGCGGGATGACCGGGCGTCCTCAGACGCTGGGAGCGCGTTCCTCCCCTTCGGCGTCCAGCGCGGCAGCCTCCTCGGGCGTCGGCGCGGTCCCACCGAGGTGAGCCGGCAGCCACCAACTGTCGTCCGGGCCGGCCGGCGCATCCGGGTACTCGCGCTGGGCCCGCTCCACGAGCGCGCTCAGCCGGGTGGTCAACTCGGCGTCCAGCACGTTCGGGTTCGGAAAGTCCGCCGGCAGGATCGGCTCGCCGATGAGGATCGTGATGGGCGTGTGCCGGCGGGTGAGGGTACGGGGACGGCCCTTGGTCCAGAGTCGCTGGGTGCCCCACAGCGCGACCGGCAGCACCGGCACCTTCGCCGAACGCGCCATCCGGACGGTGCCGCTCTTGAGCTCCTTGACGGTGAACGACCGGCTGATGGTGGCCTCGGGGAAGACGCCCACCACCTCCCCGCGCTTGAGCGCGTCGACGGCCGCCCGGAACGAGGCCGCGCCGGCCTGCCGGTCCACCGGGATGTGGCGCATGCCGCGCATCAGCGGGCCGGAGACCCGGTGCGCGAACACCGACTGCTTGGCCATGAACCGGACGAGCCGACCCGACGGGTTCGCGCCCAACCCCGCGAAGATGAAGTCGAGGTAGCTGACGTGGTTGCTGGCCAGCACCGCCCCGCCCGTGCGGGGTACGTGGTGGGCGCCCTCGATGGTGATCTTCAGGTCGAGGACCCGGAACAACGTCTTGGCAGCGGCGATAACGGGCGGGTACACGAGCTCCGGCATCCGCAGAATCTACCGTGCCCGGCTGGGGATCGCCTGGGTGGCGGCCCGGCGGCGACGCGGGTGGCGCGCCGCCGCCGGTGTGCCGGGCGCGACTCAGTCGGAGAGACTGTCCAGATCGAGCCGACCTCGGGCGAAGGCGTCCACCCGCCCCCAACGGCCCGGAATGTCCAAAACTTCGATCCGGCCCATCCCGACCGGGAGACGCGGCTCGACCGCCAGGTGCCCGTCGTGCGGTTCGAGACCGAGCATGGTGCGCAACAGCAGCAGCGGCGTACCCGTCGACCAGGCCTGCGGGCTGCATGCCGTGGGGTACTCGACCGGGAACTTGGTCAGCTCCCGCGGGTAGCCGCCGAACGCCTCCGGTAGCCGCCCGTCGAAGTAGGTGGCCGCGTCGAGGATGCCGTTGGCGATGGTGGCCGCCTCCTCGGCGAACCCGTAGCGACGCAGGCCCCAGGCGATGAACGAGTTGTCGAACGGCCAGATCGTGCCGTTGTGGTAGCCGATCGGGTTGTACCGGGCCTCCCCCTCGGCAAGCGTGCGCACCCCCCAGCCGGAGAACAGTCGCGGCCCGACCAGGTGCTCGGCCAGCCTCTCGGCACGCGCCGGATCGACGATCCCGCTCCACAGCAGGTGACCGATGTTGGAGCTGAGAATGTCGCACTGGCGACCGTCCGGGTCCAGGGCCAACGCGTAGTACTCGCCGTCGTCCACCCACCAGTCCCGGTTGAAACGCTCCTTCAGCTCCGCCGCCTCCCGCTCCAACTGGTCGGCGAACTCCGGGTCGTCCCAGAACAGACGGGCCATCCGCGCCGCGCGGACCTTCGCGTCGTACGCGTACCCCTGCACCTCGCAGGTGGCCCGGGGGAACGGCGGCAGGGTGCCGTCGGAGTAGGAGATCGAATCCCAGGAGTCCTTCCAGCACTGGTTCTCTAGGCCGGTCTCGGTGTTGCGGCGCTCGTACCAGATGTAGCCGTTGCCGACCAGGTCGGCGTAACTGTCGATCCACTTGAGCGCGGCCCGGGACTCCTGCTCCAACTCCTTGACCAGCGCCACGTCCCCGCTCCACCGCTCGTACTCGTCGAGCAGCACCAGGAACAGCGGAGTCGCGTCCACCGAGCCGTAGTACGGCGAGTGCGGCTGCTCCTCGAAGGCGGCGGTCTCGCCGTACCGCATCTCGTGCAGGATCCGCCCCGGGTCCTCGTCCCGGAAGTCGTCGAACCGGCTGCCCTGAAGGGACGCGAGGATGCGCAGCGTCGTCTTCGACAACTGCGGCGTGAACGGCAGCGTCTGGAGGCAGGTGAGGATGCTGTCCCGGCCGAACATGGTCATGAACCAGGGCAGACCGGCCGCGGGCAGGGTCGCGCCCCCGAGCGACAGCGGCGAGAAGCGCAGCGCCGCCAGGTCGATCAGACTGCGCCGGTAGGTGCTGGCGACCCGGCCGTGTTCGCTGTTGACCTTGGGTGCGTCCGCGATCCACCGCTCCAGGTCGTGTTGCAGGGCCAGCCGCTCGGTGCCGTGCACGCGCAGGCCCATCCGCAGGTCCCGGTCCCCGGGGCCGACCGCGCGCGTCTGGACGTCGATCGTCGCTTCCCACTGCTCGTTGGGTTCCAGGTGGACGGTGTACGCGAAGCCGCGGTCGTCGTAGCGGGCCGACATCGACGAGGAGATGATCGTTTCGCGCCGGAAGTTGCCCCGGCGGTAGCCCAGGCGCAGCCTGTCCGACTCAGCCTCGCTGTAGAGCTCGCCCTTCTTGTTCAGGATCTCGTCCTTGACCTGGAACAGATCGGCGAAGTCGGCCGCCGCGTCCATCCGTATTTCCAGGTCCACGGCCTTCTCGTCGTGGTTGAGGATGGTCAGCTGTTCCCGGAAACTGCCGCCGACCGCGCGCTCGCGGATGATCGACAACTTCGCGTCCACGTAGTGCGTGGCCATCCCCGGCACCAGGAAGAACCGGGACTCGAAGTACTGCAGGTCGTCGTACGAGAGGGAGTTGAGGCGTTCGCCGTTCACCGTCAGAATCCACGTCGACAGGAACCGGGTGTCGAGGGAGAAGAGCCCGGTCGGCTCGCTCGGCGTCGCCTCGATGTCACCGGTGTCCTCGCAGACGACGAACGTGTTGCCGTCCAGGATCCGAATCGTGTTGCTCTGCCCCATCAGCGTGCCTCCCCCGCGAATCGGCGACGCGGCCCACGGGCGTCCGGCGACCCGGGGAAGATCCGCTCCACCTGCACCACCAGCCGGGCGTCCCCCGACACCGTCATGTCCCCGCGCAGAATGGCGGCCAGGCCGTGCTCACGGCCGGCCGCTATCTCGTCGAACAGCATCGGGCTGGCGCCGATCACCGTGTCGGCCTCGTTGTCCTCCTGGCTCACGTTGAGCCGCCCACGGTCGATCTTCAGCAGCCAGTGCCGGGTCTGTGCCCCCTCGTGCAGGTCGATCCGCAGTGTCCCGGAGGTCTTCGCGAGCAGAGGCTCGTACCCCCGCCGGTCCAGATCCTCGAAGAACCTCGTGGTCGCGTCCACCATCGGGTCCACTCCTCCCAGTCGGCCGGGCCCCGGCGATCACACCCGGCGCGCCACGCGTCACGCGATGCACGTCCCCGCACGGGTCCCCCGACCCCAGAAACCCAACCTCGCCCAAATAGGGTGACCGCCCCTCCCGCCCCGCCCCTCCACCCCTGCCCGCCCCTCCCCCTTTGCCCCGGTGATCAAGAGGTTCGCGTCACCGCTCGCGGCGTGTCGTGACGCGAACCTCTTGATCACCGGACCGAGGGCGGGCCGAGGGTGGGCCGAGGGTGGGCCGAGGGTGGGCCGAGGGTGGGCTGGGGGGCGCAGGCGGGCAGGGGGCGCCGGCCCTTCCGGGACGGAAGGGCCGGCGCTCCTGTACTGCGTGCGTCAGTTGTTCGGCTCGTCGGCGCTGATGTCGGCCAGCACCGACTGCGGCTCACGCTCGACCGCGAGGTCGCCCATCGAGACCAGGCCGATCAGGCGGCCCTCGTCGACCACCGGCAGCCGACGTACGGCGTAGGTACGCATCAGGTCAGCGGCGGACACCGCGTCGTCGTACTGGCTCACCGTGATCACGTCGCGGCTGGTGATCTGGTTGAGCCGGGTCGAGCCCGGGTCCATGTTCTCCGCGACGCCCCGGACCGTGATATCCCGGTCCGTGACGATACCGACGACACTGTCGCCATCGGTCACCACCACGTCACCAATGGCGCTGTCGCGCATCTCCTGCGCGGCGGCGATCAGCGTGTCGTTGCCGTCCATCGTCACCAACCGGGTCGTCATGAACTCTCCGACCGTTGTCATGGTGCTCCCCTCTCGGTGTCGGCACGGCCCGTCTACCCGCCGCCCCGCAGGGGGTAACACCATCGGTCGGCCGGCTATCCGTGTGGCCGACGCAGGCGTCGTAGTTCGTAGAGACCACTGGCAGCAGCGGGAGGTGGCGTGGGGCAGCGTGCCCCGGCGACGCCGCCTACCGTGGACGAGGTGCTGACAGGTGAGCGTGAGCTGCGGGAGCTGATCGGCGGCAACGCCTGGCTGACCCGGGCGCTGACCGTGGTCCGCGACTCTGGCCTGCCCGACGCCTGGATCGGCGCGGGCGCCCTGCGCGACCTGGTCTGGGGCGTGCGGTACGGCGACGGGTTCGACCCGACGACCGTTCGCGACGTGGATGTGGTCTTCTTCGACCCGGCGAGGTTGTCCCGCGAGGACGACCGGCGGGCCACCGACCGTCTGGTCGCCGCCTGGTCGGCTCCACCGTGGCAGGCGCGCAACCAGGCGGCGGTGCACACCTGGTACGCCTCGAAGTTCGGCGGTGACCCGATCGCGCCGTACCGGAGCGTCGCCGAGGCGGTGGCCACCTGGCCGGAGTACGCCACAGCCGTGGCCGTGCGCCTACCAGCGGACGGTGAGCTGGAGGTCTGCGCCCCGTACGGCGTCGCGGACCTGCTCGGCGGGGTGTGGCGGCACAACCCGACCCGGGTGGACGTCCCGCGGTCCCGACAGCGGCTGGCCCGTCACCGGCCCGCGCAACGCTGGCCCGGGGTGACCGTGGTCGAGCCGGGCTGACCCGGCCGTCGCAGGCGATTCCTCAGGAGCGGGGCGGCATCCCGTACATCCGCTCCACGTGCAGGCGCAGCACCAGCCGCTGCTCGGCAACCATGGCGCTGCGGTATTCGGCCCAGTCCGGGTGCTCGCCGCGCAACGACCGGTAGAGCCCGACCAGTTCCTCGACCGTGGCGTCGTCGACGTCGGCCGCCGTGGCGGTCAGCTCGGCACGCCCCTCGACGACCGCGTACGCCCAGCCGTCCTCGCTGCTGACGTGGAAGCTGGCGCGCGGGTCCCGACGGAGGTTGGCGGTCTTGGCCCGGCCGTCGGTGACGGACACCCGGATCAGGCCGGCGGCGGAATCGAACGAGTAGACCACCGTGGAAAGCTGCGGTCGCCCGTCACGTTTGATGGTGGCGAGAACGCCCATCGAACGACCGGCGACCAGGTCGGTCAACGCCTGCTGGTTGGGGTTCTCCGGCACAACATCCTCCAGGTGGCGCGGTCGGCTTCTTCCATCCAAACACGACCGGCACGCTCCCGCTCCCGACGTGCCGGCGCCCACCACCGACTGCGGGCCCGGACCGTGACCGGCCGGGCCCGCAGGGGACGGTGATCCTCAGCGCCGTTCGGCGGCGACCAACTCGGCGAGCTGTACGGCGTTGAGCGCCGCGCCCTTGCGCAGGTTGTCGTTGGAGCAGAACAACGCCAGCCCGTACTCGACGGTCTCGTCGACGCGGATGCGACCCACGTAGGTCGGGTCCTTCCCGGCGGCCTGCAACGGCGTCGGCACGGCGGTCAGCGCGACGCCGGGCGCGTCGGCCAGCAGCTCGTGGGCCCGCTGCGGCGTGATCGGCCGTGCGAAGCGGGCGTTGATCTGCAGCGAGTGGCCGGTGAAGACCGGCACCCGGACGCAGGTGCCGGAGACCTTGAGGTCGGGGATCTCCAGGATCTTGCGACTCTCGTTGCGGAGCTTCTGCTCCTCGTCGGTCTCGAACGAGCCGTCGTCGACGATCGAGCCGGCCAGCGGCAGCACGTTGAAAGCGATCGGCTCGGCGAACGAGCGCGGCGCGGGGAACTCGACGGCCGACCCGTCGAAGGTCAGACCCGAGGCGTGCTCGGCGACCTTGCGGACCTGCTCGTCGAGCTCGGCGACGCCGGCCAGCCCGGCCCCGGACACCGCCTGGTACGTGGAGACAACCAGGCCGATCAGACCGGCCTCGGCGTGCAGCGGGCGCAGCACCGGCATCGCGGCCATGGTCGTGCAGTTGGGGTTCGCGATGATGCCCTTCGGGCGGTCGACGGCCGCGTGCGGGTTGACCTCGGCGACCACCAGTGGCACCAGCGGGTCCATCCGGAACGCCGACGAGTTGTCGATCACCACGGCGCCCGCCTCGGCGACCCGGGGCGCCAACTCCCTGGCCGTGCCCTTACCGGCCGAGAAGAGCACGATGTCCAGCCCGGAGTAGTCCGCCGTCGCGGCGTCCTCCACGGTCACCTCGCCGTCGCGCCACGGCAACGTACGCCCGGCAGACCGCGCCGAGGCGAACAACCGCACCTGCTCCGCCGGGAACTCCCGCTCCGCCAGCACCTGCCGCATCACGCCACCGACCTGGCCGGTGGCCCCCACAATGCCGATCCTCATGCCCCGGAGGCTACCCACCCCACCCCCGAAACCGGGAGCCCTTTCCCACCTCCCGGGTCCCACCTCACACCGACCCGCGCCCGGAACGTTGATCAAGAGGTTTGCGTCAGAAAGCGCGTGCAATCTGACGCAAACCTCTTGATCAACGCGCTTCAGCGGGGGGCGACGCGTCCGGAGCGGGTTACGGGAGCAGGATCAGGTCTCCTAGGGCTGCGGACTCGAGGTCTTCTCGGATCACTGCCGCGTCGCCCTCTACCACCAGGGTCAGCGCCTCGGTGTGCAGGTGCTCGGCCGCCGCGGCGGAGACCTGGTCCACGTCGGCGTTGAGCAGTTCCTCGCGCAGCCGGGCGTGGTAGTCGTCCGGCAGGTCGTGCACCACGAGCGTGGTCAGGGCCGACGCGATCGCCCGCGGGCTCTGCAACTCCACCGAGAGCTGCCCGGCCCGCCAGGAACGGGCCACCGCCAGCTCCTCCTCGGTCACGCCCTCCGCCTGCGTACGGGCGATCTCGCCCACCGCCTCGACCAGGGCCGGGGTGGTGACGGCGGTCTGCACGCCCGAGCTGACCGCGAACCGGCCGAACCGGCGGGACGAGGCGAACTCGCCCCGGATGCCGTACGTGTAGCCGCGCACCTCGCGGATGAGGTGGTTGAGCCGGGAGGTGAACGCCCCGCCGAGGACCGTGCCGGCGAGGGTCATCGGTACGTGGTCGGGGTGCGCCCGGTGTGGCGACGGGTGACCGAGCCGCAGCGTGGACTGCACCGAGCCCGGCCGGTCCACCAGGATGATCCGCCGGCCCGCGCGCAGCGGCACCTCGACCGGACCGCCGAGCTGGGCTCGACCGCCCCCGGTGCCGGCGAACGCCGCAGCCGCCAGCGCGTCCAGGTCGATCCGGTCCAGGTCACCGGCGACGACCAGGGTGCCGGGCCGCAGGAACCACTCGGAGTGGAAGACGGTGATGTCCTCCACGTCCAGGGCGGCCACCGAGTCCGGGTCGCCGTACATTGGTCGTCCCCACCGCGTGTCGGCGCCGAACAGGTCGGCGCGCAGCGCGGCGTCGGCGCGCGGACCGGGGTTGGCCCAGTCCATGCGCAGCGCGTTCGCCTCGTCGTCGCGGACCCGCCGCACGTCGCTCGGGTCGAGCCGGGGCGTCCGGACGGCCTCGGCGAGGAGCTGCACGGCGGCGGTCAGCCGGTCCACCGGGACCTGCACGCTGATCTGGAACGAGTCCCAGTCCAGCCCGGTCACCAGTTCGGTGCCCAACGCCTCGATGGCCAGCGCGTACGCGGTGGCGTCCCGCTGCGCGGTGCCCTCCTCCATGGCCTTGGCGAGGACGCCGCCCAGGCCCTCCTTGCCGGTCAGCTCGCGGCCGGCGCCGGCGTCGAGCAGCAGCAGCGCGACGGCGAGGTTCTGCCCGGGCAGGTGCGCGGCGACCACCTGCCCGCCGCCTACCGCGCGGCGGACCACCGGCGGGAACCGGTACGGGCGAGCGGCACCCGGGCCGGGACGGTCGGTGATCAGCGTCATGCGGTCTCCTCGGGCACGTAGGTCAGGGTCACCCGGTCGGCGGCGCCGAGCACCTCGGCGGCCGTCTCGGCGATCTGCTCGGCGGTCACGGCGAGCCAGGCGGGCAGCCGGTCGGCGGCCCGGGCCGGGTCACCGAACTGGGTGGCGTACCGGCCGAGCGTGTCCGCGCGGCCGTCCACGGTCGACATCTGCCGCCACCAGGCGGTGCTCAGCAACGCCTTGGCCCGGTCCAGTTCGGCGGCGGTGACCGGCACGGTGGCCAGCTCGTCGACGACCTCGGCGAGCCCTTCGGTCAGCCGTTCGGCGCTCACCCCGGGCCGGGCCGTGGCGGTGGCGATCAGCGGCGCGGGCGCGTGCGCGAGGTCCACCCCGTACGCGCCGACCAGGTCGGGCTGGGCGATCCGCTCGCCGTCGGCGAGCCGCTGGTAGAGCCGACTGCCCCGACCGCTGCCGAGGACCGTGGCGAGGACGGTGAGCACGTCGTACCCGGGGGTGCCGAACGGGTGGCCGCGGTGCGCGACGTAGACGCGCGGCGCGGGCACGTCGGCGGTCACCGTCTCCACGGCGGGCTGCCCGGTCGCCGGGACGCTGCGGCCGTCCGGGGCGGCCGGGATGTCGTCGCGGGCGGGCAACGCGCCGAAGTACTTGTCGGCCAGCGCGAACACCTCGGCGGCCGTGGCGTCGCCGACGACGGTGAGCACCGCGTTGTTCGGCGCGTAGTACATCTCGTGGAACGCCTGGAAGGTCGCGAGGTCGGCAGCGTTCAGGTCGGCCATGGAACCGATCGTCGAGTGGTGGTACGGGTGCCCCGGCGGGTAGAGCAGCGGCAGCAGCCGCAGCCAGGCGTCCCCGTACGGGACGTTCTCGTAGCGCTGCCGGCGCTCGTTCTTGACCACTTCGCGCTGGTTGTCCAGCGTCTCCTGGGTGAGCGCCGGGACGAGCCCGCCCATCCGGTCGGCCTCCAGCCAGAGCGCCAACTCCAGGTGTTCGGCCGGGACCGTCTCGAAGTAGTTCGTCCGGTCCGGGTTGGTGGTGGCGTTCAGCGAGCCGCCGGAGCCCTGGATCAGCTTCATGTGTTCGGTCTTCGCCACGTTCACCGAGCCCTCGAACATGAGGTGTTCGAAGAGATGGGCGAAGCCGGTCTGCCCGGCCGGCTCGTGCCGGGATCCGACGTCGTACCAGAGGTTCACGGCCACCGCGGGCGCGGTCCGATCCTCGCTCACCACCACACGCAGGCCGTTGTCCAGTCGGGACGTCTCGATGGGCCAGGGGTAACCACTGTCGGGCATGGCACGACGCTATCCGATCTCGCGGACGGAAAGGTGACGTGCGGTCCGTCGGCGAGCCGACCCGCCCGCCCGCATCGACCGGGCCGCTCGGGGTACGGCAGGGGTATGACCCGACCGACCCCGCGCCGCGCCGCCCGCGCCGTCGAACGCGCGAGCGCCGCGCTCGGCCGCCTGCGCCGCGGCCGGTTGCTGCATCCGGCGGGCGCGTCGTTCTCCGCCATGGTGACGATCTGGGGTACGCCCGGACCGCCCGTCGGAGTCGGCCTCCTGGACGACCCCGGCGAGTACGCGGGAGTGGTCCGCCTGTCCCGGGGGACGCCCACGCCGGGCGGGTGGCCGGACGTGCTGGGCCTGGCCCTGCGCGTGCACTCCGGCCAGGGACGCCCGTTCGACCTGCTGGTCAGCTCCAGCGGCGCCGCTCCGGTGCTGCGGAACCTGCCACTGCCCCGCCGGGGGTTCTCCGGGACGTACAGCACGATCATGGGCTATCGCGTGGGCCGTCGCCGACTCTGGTTGGCCGCGTTGGCCGACCCGGCGGCGGTCGACCTCGGCCGTACCCTGTCCGCCGTCACGGCCGCGGCCCGGACGGACGCGCCGCGCCTGGTGCTCGCGGTCGCGTCCGCCGTCGGGCCGTGGCGGCCGGTCGGACAGGTCGGCTTCGGCGACCCGCTGGACGCCCGCCAGGACGCCGCGCTCGCGTTCGACCCGGTGCGCAACCTGCCGGCCGGCCTGCGGGCGGCCGGTCCGCTCGCCTGGCTGCGCGAGCAGACCTACCGGGGGTCACGCCGGGCCCGCGGTGCGACGGTTCAGTCCGGCGGCTCGACGGCCACCACGGTCTGATCCGAGGTACGCCGTTCCAGCACCGTGTCGGGGGCCGCGTTCCGGTCCGCCTCGCGCAGGTCCGATTCGGCGAGGATGGCCTCCGCCTGCGCCTGCGGATCGTCACTGCCCGCGGCGACCTCCTCGGGAAGGAGGTGGTGGGCGCGGGACTCCGCCCGCTCCTGATCGCTCTGCTCGTCAGTCATGGCACCCCTGTTACCCCGGGCCCGCCGTTCGCACGCGGTGTTCACTCCGCATCCTGGGACGAGGGCCCGGCGAGCCCGGCCCGGTCGGGTAGGCTGGCCCGGTGATGAGGACGTATCCATGGTTTAGGCAGCCGGCTGGCACGCCGGTGACTTCACCATGATCTGACGTCACCACGGACCGAGCCGGCCGGGCAGGAGCTGTCGTTCCCGCCTCTCTGCGTACGAGCAGCCGGCTCGTCCCGGGCACCGGCCCCGGGCACGGTCGGCGAAAGGATGCCCACCGTGACGACCCCGGAGACCGATCGGGTCAGCGACCAGCGGATCGACCGCGTCGTGCCGCTGACCACACCCGCCCTGCTGCACCACGAGTTGCCCCTGGACGCCCCGCTCGCCGCGGCCGTGTTGAACGACCGCCGCGCGGTGAGCCGGGTGCTCGACCGCGAGGACGACCGCCTGCTGGTGGTCGTCGGCCCGTGCTCGGTGCACGACCCGGCGGCCGCGTTGGAGTACGCCGAGCGTCTGCGCGCCGCCGCCGACCGGCTCGCCGACGACCTGCTCATCGTCATGCGGGTCTACTTCGAGAAACCCCGCTCGACGGTCGGTTGGAAGGGCCTGATCAACGACCCGGGGCTGGACGGCAGCGGGGACGTCAACACCGGCCTGCGCCGGGCCCGGGCGCTGCTGCTCGACGTCCTCCGGCTCGGCCTGCCGGTGGGCTGCGAGTTCCTCGACCCGATCACCCCGCAGTACATCGCCGACACGGTGGGCTGGGGCGCGATCGGCGCCCGCACCGTGGAGAGCCAGGTGCACCGGCAGCTCGCCTCCGGCCTGTCCATGCCGATCGGCATGAAGAACCGCCCCGACGGCAGCATCGGCACGGCCGTGGACGCGATCCGCGCCGCGGGAGTGCCGCACGTGTTCCCGGGCATCGACTTCTCGGGAACCCCCGCGATCATGCACACGCGGGGAAACACCGACGGTCACCTGGTGCTGCGCGGCGGCGGCGGTCGACCCAACTACGACGCGGCATCGGTGGCGGGGGCGCTCGACCTGCTCCGGGCCGCCGGGCTGCCCGAGCGTCTGGTGATCGACGCCAGCCACGCCAACAGCGGCAAGGACCACCGCAACCAGCCACTGGTCGCCGCCGACGTGGCCGCCCAACTGGCCGCCGGCCAGCGCGGGATCACCGGCGTGATGCTGGAGTCGTTCCTCCTGCCCGGCCGGCAGGACCTCGATCCCACCCGCGAGCTGGTGTACGGCCGTTCGGTGACGGACGCCTGCCTCGGCTGGGACGACACCGCCGAGGTGCTCGCCGAACTGGCCGCCGCCGTACGCGCCCGCCGGGCCACCCTGCCCACCCACGCCTGAGAGGTGTGACGGCCGGCACTACGGAGCGCGGAACACGACCGGGTGGCGCCTGGTTAACTGAGGTGTCGGTGTGCTCAGTGTCCCCGGGCCTCACCTAAATAGCCCTCGCGGAATACCGTTCGGCTGGAGCCGCGTCGCGCCACTCGCCGAGAGGCGACCTACACACCGACACCAGCGCCGCCCCCGGCTCACGAGGCCGGGGGCGGCGCTGTTTTGTACGCCCGTCGCAGGCCCAGGGCGTGACGTTTGACCGATTCCGGCCCGGGTAGCTGACCAACGTGACCGACGACGCATCCGTGGCCGACGAGCCGGACACCCGCGCCCTCGACGACCTGCTCGACGACCTCTACCGGGGCCAGGAGCGCATCACCCAGGCGGAGATCTACCGCCGGGCTGTCGCCGCCGAACTCCCGCCGGACCTGCTCGCCCGCATCGACGCGTTGCCCGAGGGCGAGTACGCGGTGGACGAGGCCAGCGACCTGCTGGGTGGCAGCGTCGCGTGAGCGGAACGAGCGCAGCCAGCGAGCCCAGCGACGCGAAGGGACGACACACCATGACGCACCACGAGGACCACGAGAAGAAGGTCCCGGCGCTGGGCCAGCCGCCGGAGGGCACGGACACCACGCCCGAGCCGGACTTCGCCAACGAGCACGACCGCACCGCGGTGGACCGCGACATCATCACGGGCGAGGACGAGGACGAACGCGAGCCGGAGTCGCCGCACGGCTGGTCCGGCATGCAACGTTGACACGTGTACGACAGCGGGGGCCGGCGACGTTCGCCGGCCCCCGTCGTGTGGTGCCCATCGTCAGGTCAGTCGTCGTGTCCGCCCTCGGCGGCCTGCTGGGCCGAGGCGTACGCCATCTGGAGGAAGTCGGAGGCTGCCACGGCGGTGAGCGCGGTCGCCACCAGACGCGTCAGCCGGGGGGCGAGCACCAGTCCCCCGGTGAGCCCCGTGGCCACCCAGACCGCCAGGCAGAACGGGCAGCTCAGCAACTCGCCGATGGCGTGTCGGGTGGAGCTGCCCGAGTCGCGGACCTGCTCCATCACCTCGCCGCTGCCGACCGGCCGGTCGTATCGGGTGAACGGGGCCCGCAGCGGGCTGGTCACCGCGTCCTTGGACAGCAGTCGGCTGAGCTTGTGCGTGGCGATGGAGAGGAGCACCACATCGGTGATGGCGGGACGCTCGGGTACCGGCCGCCCGGTCACCTTGACCAGGCCGGCGAGCGCTCCCGTGACGCCCGCGTAGGTGCCCATCGCCGCCAGGTAGCCGCCGAGCGGTCGATGCTCGTGCGGCGCGTACGCCCGGCGCAGCCGCGCCACCCTCTGTCGCAGGCCAGTGTCGGTCACCGGTCTCCTTCCATGTCGTCGTGGTACGAGAGTTCCGAACGGTCGACGTGACTCAACCGGCCTGAAAGTTGTCGGCGACCTCGCGGGCGAGGTTGGTCAGCGCCTCGTCGGCCAACTGGTCCGGGTCGGCACCGGAGCCGTCGGTCAGGTCGAGCTGGATCCGCGCGCCGCCGGAGTCGGCCGGATCCACCCGGATCTCGGCCGCCCAGTCGGCGTCGCCCCAGCGGGCCCGCAGCTCCTCCCCGCTGACCTCGGCCGGAGGGCTCCCGTCGGACCGCAGTGGCGCGGGCAACCAGGCCGAGGCTCGAGCCGGGTCGGTGGCCGTGTTGAAGACCACCTCCGGTGGCGCGGACATGCCGCGCACGGCTCGCGCCGCCATCAGGCGTCCCGCAGACGGCTCGGGTCGACCTCCCGGCCCGGGTGGCGAGCCAGGTACTCGGTCTCCAGATCCGCCGTGCGCCGCAGGTGGTTCGCGAGCGCGGAATCCGCCGCGTGCCGCAGCGTGTCCAGCCGGGTGCGGTGCAGGCTGTGCATCTCGCGGATCAGATCGTCGTCGGTCAGCTCCGTCGGGTCGACGCCGACCGCGTCGCCGTCGAGTTCGGCGCCCCCCGGGTCGGCGAAGTGGTCGCCGTCCCACTCGGGCACCCGCTGCTCCGGGCTCATCTCCGTACCGCCGCTGGACGCAAACCCGTCCTCGCGTACCGATCCGGTCATCATCGCCCCCCTGGTCTCGTTTGGGCTGGCGCCTAAACGGATGCCCACCCGGGGTGACGCCAAACCATCCCGTCCGCGCGCCAGCTACGACACCGTGTCGGAGAGCGCCGCCGTCCCCGGTACCCTCGACGCCATGAGGTGGCTCTGGACCCCGGCGTGGATCGCACGTCACGTGGCCATGGTCGTGCTGGTCGGGAGCTTCCTCGGGCTGGGCTGGTGGCAGATCAGCCGGGCCACCGCCGGCAACAACCTCAGCTGGGGGTACGCCGTCGAGTGGCCGATCTTCGCCGGCTTCGTGGTGTACGTCTGGTGGCGCGAGGTCCGGCTGGCCCGGCGCGCCGCGCAGGGCAGAACGGTGTCTCCCGGCGCTCCGGCCGAAGAGCCGGCCCCGGCCGCGAGCGCCGACTCCCGACCGGCGGTACGCCGACCGGTGCGGGTGACCAGGGCGCCGGTCGACGCGACGCCCGACGCGGCGCTGGCCGCGTACAACGACTACCTGTCATGGTTGAACGCCAATCCGGGCGCACGGCCCGGTGACTATCCCGGCTGAGCCGGGCCTGAAGAAGGACGGACGAAGTGGGCGCAGCCCTTACCCGGTACCGCGTGATCGCCTGGATCGTGGGCGTGGTGCTGATCCTGCTGGTCGTGATCGGGATGCCGCTGAAGTACGCGTTCGACAACCCGACCGTGGTGGAGACCGTCGGCCCGGCGCACGGCTTCCTCTACATGATCTATCTGGTAGCCGCGTTCGACCTGAGCCGCCGGGCCGACTGGCCGCTGAAGCGGATGCTCCTGGTGATGCTGGCCGGCACCGTGCCGTTCGTCTCGTTCTACGCCGAGCGTCGCGTCACCGCCTGGCTCGACCGGCCGGCCACCCGTACGCCGGAGCCGGTCGCCGGCTGACCGGGCCCCCGAAGGGCTGCCCGGTCAGCGGTTCGGCCGCCAGGGGTCGGCCGAGGCGACCGGGTCGACCCACCCGCCGTACCGGTTGACCTCCCGGGCGCGCAGCAGCGCCCGGGTGACCTGGCCGAACTGCCGCTCGTCGTCGGCGCTGAAGAGCAGCACCTCCGCACCCCGGTGCCATCCCCACAGTTCGTACGGCGGTGGCCGCCAGCGGTCACCGACGAGGGCGAGGGTGGCCGGCAGCAGGAGGACCGCGCCGAGGATGAGGTACGCCCCGGCGGTCAACCGCTGTAGGCCGCCGCTGAAGCCGAGGAGCAGGCCGACCACGCCGATCATGGAGGCGGTGGTCACGACGGCCCGGACGGCGATCCGGTCGTGCGGCCCTCGGGTGGTACGCAGGTTGGTCAGGTCGGGGATGCGGTAGCTGGTGCGGCCGACGGTGAACCGGTCGACGGTGACGATGATGCCAGGTCGCGCGTAGAGCAGCGTGGACCTGGCACTGGGCACCGTTCGCTGCGGTCGCGTCGTTACGCCTTCACGATTCACGGATCCTCCCGCGGGTGCGGTCTGTCGGGTCGGATCCCGTGATCACCGGCCTGAGTGTCCGATGACGGGATTCCCGGCCCCGGGCTCCATTGTGTTGGGGCACCGCCACTCCACCTGGGCATTTACGGCTGCGGACCGCTCACCCCTCCGGGCGACATCGTCGCGAAACAGCATCCATTTTGCCTTTTATCAGGGTATGGCGCGCTGATAACCGGCGGCATACGCCGGGAACGACGAAAGTCGTATATCGGTCATAACCGCAATCAAAGGCGCTGCGGAAGCCTTCACCCCCGTGTCGGGGGCCCCGTTGAAGCCGTGGTTCCGCAGTGGCACTTCCTGCCACTTGGTCAACATTCGCCCCTGCTTCAACTGCGCAGCACAACCGTCCCGGGTTAAGTTGGGCGAGCCGGTTCGGCCCAGTGTCGTCCACCCGGACGACCCCGACCGGTGTCGCCGAGGGCGTCAGCAGCCCCGTCGGCGGCCGTGGGAGAGGAGCCTCTCGCTCTTGTCATCCCTGAGAACCCTGCTGCGTACCGTGGCGCTGGTCGGCCTGTCGGCCGCCCTGATCGCCCCGACGGCGGCGGCGCACGCCGAGCCGTCCCCCGCCGACCTGACCCGCCGGATCGAGACGTCCTCGGCCGAGCTGGAGCGGGTCGTCGAGTCGTACAACAAGCTCACCGAGGACATCAAGGTCAACAAAGCCGCGGTGGCCCGATTACAGGCCCGCATCGGCCCGCTCGAACAGCAGGCCGAGCAGAGCCGGGCGGACGTCGCCGCACTCGCCAACAGCGCGTACAAGAGCGGCGGCCTCCGTACCGCCGATGCGTTGCTCCGGCCCGGCGGCTCCGCCGCCCTGCTGGACCGGCTCGGCACCCTCGACCAGCTGACCCGCCAGCGCCAGGAGCGCATCTCCGGCTTCACCGACAACCAGCGGCGGCTGCTCGACGAGAAGAAGCGGCTGGACGCCACGCTGGCCCGGCAGGGCGCCCAGGCCCGCGAGTTGGCGGCGGGCAAGGCGCGCATCGAGAAGGACCTGGCCGAGCTGTACGAGCTGCGCCGACAGGCGTACGGGGCGGCCACCGAGCGGCCCGCGCCCAAGGCGGCGGAGGCCGAGGCCCGCAACGTTCCGGCGGTCGCCGGAGATGCCGGCGCGGCGGTGCGCTACGCCTTCGGCGCGATCGGCAAGCCGTACGTCTGGGCAGGTGAAGGGCCGGGAGGGTACGACTGCTCCGGGCTCACCCTGGCCGCCTGGCGGGCGGCCGGACGATCGTTGCCACACAGCGCGCGGATGCAGTGGGGGGCGGTCGCACACATCGGCCGAGGCGACCTGCGACCCGGAGACCTCATCTTCTACAGCGGTCTCGGGCACGTCGCCCTCTACGTGGGCGATGGGCAGGTGATCGACGCGCCGAGCGCCGGTCGCAACGTGCTCAAGCGCGGCATGAGCATGATGTCGATCCACGGGTACGGCAGAGTCCGCTAGACAGTGAACGGCCGGCGTCCCCCTATCGGACGCCGGCCGTTCGCCGTCATTACTACCAGGTCAGGCTGCCTGCAGCCCCTCGGCCCGAGCCAGCTCGCGGAGCCGGCCGAGGGCCTGGATCTCGAGCTGCCGGATCCGCTCGCGGGACAGCGAGAAGCGGGACGCGACCTCGGTCAGCGAGTGCTCGCGGCCGTCCTCCAAGCCGTAGCGGGCCCGCATGATGCCCGCCGAACGGTCGTCGAGGTGGTTGAGCAGCCCCTCGATGCGCTGCCGCTCGAGGCCGCTCAGGACGATGTCCTCCGGGGACGGCGCGTCGCTGTCGGCGACCAGGTCACCGAGGTTGGTGTCGCCGTCGTCGCCGACCGGGGTGTCCAGCGAAACCGTGTCCTGCGACCAGCGACGCAGCTCGTTGACCCGCTCGACGGTGACACCGAGCGACGCCGCGATCTGCTCCGGCTCCGGGTCGCTGCCCAGCTCACGGGTGAGCTGCCGGATCACGTTGCGCATCCGGTTGACGTCCTCCACCAGGTGCACCGGCAGACGCACGGTGCGCTCCTGCTGGGCGATCGCCCGGCTGATGGCCTGGCGGATCCACCACGTGGCGTAGGTGGAGAACTTGTAACCACGCTCGTAGTCGAACTTCTCGACCGCCCGGACGAGGCCGGTGTTGCCCTCCTGGATCAGGTCCAGCATGGGCATCCCCGAGCGCACGTACCGACGCGCGATCGACACGACCAGTCGCAGGTTGGCGCGGATGAAGAGGTCCTTCGCGCGCTCACCCTCGACGACCAGCCGATCCAGGTCATCCCGGTCGACACCGTCGGGAACGGCATCCTCACCGAGCAGGTGCTCGGCGTAGAGGCCCGCCTCGATCGCCTTGGAGAGATCGACCTCCTTGGCAGCGTCCAGCAGTGGCGTCCGGGAGATCTCGTGCAGGTAGACGCCGACCAGGTCACGCTCCTCGGCGACCTCGTCGGTTCGCATGCCAATGTTCTTGTCCACGTTGCCCACGGTCCCCTCGCTCGCGCCGGTTGCCCGGTTCCTTGCCATTCCCCACGTCCGGTCAGCCCTGGTAACTTCTGCTGTGCCCACCGGTGCTGACACCAACACAACAGATGAGACGTGTCGGGTGTTCCATTTCGTGAGTCGAAAGTGTCACGAATGCCTGAGTAGTTGCTGAGAGCACCGTCCATGTTTGCTGTCAGCACCCGTCGGGTGGCGCGCCGCTGGGCACCTCGGACGGGTTGGCGGATCGACGAATCGCCGATTGCCCGCACCATAGGCAACACCGCCCGCCGCGCTGGCACAGCGACCCGGGTCACCACCGCGCTGCGATCCTGGTCACTGCCAGATACGCAGCGGTGGACCGGTCGGTTCATCCACGAGGTGTTATTACCCTCCGCCCCGATGAACAATCCGAAGCCCCGTTCGCTTCCGGGTGGGGCGAACTCAGGAGGCGAGCAGCGCGAGGGCCCCGCGTACCTGGTCCGCGGAGCGGGCGAGGGCGGCCCGCGCGGCGGCCACCTCGGCCCCGGAGACCAGGCTGACGAGTGCCGTCTTCAGGTCGCCGTCGGCCTCTCCGAGGGCCCGCCGGGAGACCTCCTCGGAACACCCGGTCGCCTCGAGCAGGATCGAGATCATTCGTCCCCGGAGCTTGGCGTTGGTGGCAACCATATCGATCATGAGGTTCGAGTAGACCCGCCCCAGGCGCACCATGACGGCGGTCGAGAACGCGTTCAGCACCAACTTCTGCGCCGTGCCCGCCTTCATCCGGGTCGACCCGGTGACCACCTCGGGTCCGGTGTCCACCCCGATGAACACGTCGACCGACCGGGCTGCCTCCGCCTCCGGATTGGCGCAGAGCAGCACCGTCGAGGCGTCCGTGGCGCGGGACGCGGCGAGCGCCCCGAGGACGTACGGGGTGCGTCCGCTGGCCGCCAGACCGACCACGAGGTCACCGGCACGCACACAGCCGGCCGCCTCGATCGCGCCGCCCCGGTCGTCGTCCTCGGCGTCCTCGGCGGCGCGGAGCATGGCGTCCGGGCCGCCGGCGAGGTGGGCGCAGAACCAGTCCCGGGGCGAGTTGAAGGTGGGCGCGAGTTCGGCCGCGTCGAGCACGCCCAGCCGGCCGGAGGTGCCGGCCCCGAAGTAGTGCACCCGGTGGCCGCCGCGCAGCGCCGCGACGGCCAGGTCGACCGTGGCGGCGATCTCGTCGAGCACCGCGGCGACCGCCGCCGGCACCCGTCGGTCGGCGTCGTTGATCACGGTGAGGACGTCCCGGGTCGACATCAGGTCGAGGTCGACGCTGAGCGGGTGACGCCGTTCGGTGGGCGCGGCCACCCGGACCGTGGGGCGGGTGGGTGGTGCTGCCTCGTCCTTGTCCGGCTCGACCGAGCCGGGCGTCATCCCCGCCTCCGGCTCGCGCCCACCCGGTGCGACTGGACCGCCTCGGCGGTCGCCTCAAGGGCCTTGCGGGCCCGGGACCGGTTGCGGGCGGCCACCCCGACGAAGAGGCAGTCGACGACGGTGAGCTGCGCCAGCCGGCTGGCCGTGGCACCCGAGCGGTAGGTCGTCTCGCGGGCCGCAGTGGTCAGGACGAAGTCGGCGACCTCGGTGATCGGCGAGCGCGGGAAGTTGGTCAACGCCACGGTGCTCGCGCCGCGCGTACGGGCCTGTTCCAGCACCTCGATCACGTCCGAGGTGGTGCCGGTGTGTGAGATGCCGATCGCCACGTCGCCGCGACCGAGCAGGGCGGCCGAGGTCAGCGCGGTGTGCACGTCCGGGAAGTAGAAGGCGATCCGGCCGATGCGGTGCAGCTTCTGCTGGAAGTCCGAGGCGACGAACCCACTGGCCCCGGCGCCGTAGATGTCGATCCGGCCAGCGCCGGCGATCGCCTCGACGACCTGCTCGCAGACGGCCGGGTCGAGCTGTTCGGCGGTCTCCTCGACAGCCCGTGCGTCGTTGAACGCGATGGTGGCGATGATCTGGGCGAGATCGGCGCCGGGCGGGATGTCACCACCGACGACCCGGGCGTCCGGAGGTTCGACGCGACGGGCGGCCTCGGCGGCGAGCCGGATGCGCAGCTGCGGGTAGCCGTCCATCCCGACCGACCGGCAGAACCGGATGACGGTCGCCTCCGATGTCTCCGCTGCGGTGGCGAGGTCCGTGATGGTCCTCCGCGCGGCGGCGGCCGGATCGGACACGACAAGTCGGGCGACCCGCTGCTCGGCGGGCGACAGCGACGGCAGAAGCCCGCTGATGTGGACGATCAGTCCACCAGGCTCGTGACTCGCAGAAATTTTCGGACTCTTCGCCACGGGTGAAACTTACTTTCACCAAGCGTGACCGTCAACCATCACCGTACGTGGTGGGAAAGTGTCGACGATCCGGATCACGCCTTCCGCACAGCGTGCCACGCACCCAGGACCGCCGCCTCATCCGCCGGGTCGAGTCCACCCTGCGGTACGTCGCCCGGGTGAGCACTCATCCAGGCGGCCGTCACCCGAACGGTGTCGGCGAGCGGACGGACGACCAATCCGGCGGCCAGGGCCGCCGAGACGTCCCGGTCCATCACGCCGGCGGACTCCGGCAGCCGTACCCACAGTGGCAGCGCCCGCTCCCCCCACCACTCGCGTACGTCGTGCTCGCGCAGGAAGTCCTGGTCGACCCAGGTGAGACGGGGATCGGCGACACCCAGCCCGGCGGCTACCCCGGCCAACATCTCCGCCCGGGACATCGTCGGCCCGGTCCCGTCGTACGTGCCGCCGAGCCGGGTGCCGCCGGCGTGCAGCAGCCAGCCGGCGAGATCCTCGACGTCCACGAACTGCACCCGGTCGGTCGGCTCCCCCGGCGCGAGAACCTCGCCGCCACGGGCCAGCCGTCGCACCCAGTACGGGAAGCGGTTACTCGAATCCTCCGCGCCGACGATCAGCCCGGCCCGGCAGATGAACGACCGGTCCACGCCCATCCGCTCGCGTACCAGCTGCTCGATGACGACCTTGCACTCGCCGTACCAGCGGAAACCCGGGCCCGGTCCGTCCACGTCCGACGGCGGAGGCGGCAACACCGGGGCGTTCGCCGCGGAGAGACCCGGGGTCGTGTTGTCCGCGTAGACCGACATCGTCGACACGAACGACCAGTGACCGACGTGGTCGGCCAGCGCGGCGAGCGCGTAGCGGGCGTGGCTGATCTGGCGCGTCACATCCACCACCGCGTCGAAACCCTGACCGGCGAGCGGCGTCAGCGCCGCCGGGTCGTCGCGGTCCACCGACACGAACCGCGCCCCCTCCGGTACGGCGCCGGACACGCCCCGCGCCGCGCAGGTCACCTCATGCCCCCGCGCGACGGCGAGCCGAGCCACCGCCCGACCAAGAAACCGAGTACCGCCAAGAACCAGAATCCGCGCCATGCCCCCGATCCTGCGCCGCCCCACCCCGAAAAACCCACCCCCTCTGCTCTCAGCAGACACCCCCGCCCGGGTCTCGTCGATCATGAAGTTGTTGCCCTCCGGATCGGCGTGTCGCGGCAATAACTTCATGATCGACGAGGTGAGCCGGGGTGGGGGCCGGGTGGGAGGTGGGGTGGGGGTTAGCGTTTGGGACATGGTGGGGCGGAGTGTGGTGGTGACCGGCGGGGGCGGCGGGTTGGGCGGTGCGGTCGTCGCGTCCTTTGTCGAGGCGGGCTGGCGGGTGGTCGTACCACGAAGGGGTGGTCCCGCCGGGTCGGAGCCGGCGGCGGACGGGCTGGTCTCGCTCGGCGCGGACCTGACCGAGCCGGGGGACGTGGCGCGGGTGGTCGAGGCCGCCGCGGCCGATCCGGCGGCGCCGCTGCGGGCGGTGGTGAACCTGGTGGGCGGGTACGCGAGCGGCGGCCTGGTGCACGAGACACCGGTCGAGGAGTTCGAGCGGATGCTCACCGTCAACCTGCGCCCCACGTACCTGGTCACGCAGGCCGCGTTGCCGCACCTGGTGGCGGCCGGCGGCGGCGCGGTGGTGTGCGTCTCTGCCCGCGCGGCGGTCAGCCCGTTCGCCGGGGCGGCCGGTTACGTCACGGCCAAGGCCGCGGTGCTGGCCTTCGCCAACGCCGTCGCGGTGGAGTACCGCTCGCGCGGGGTCCGCTGCAACACCGTGTTGCCCAGTGTCATCGACACCCCGGCGAACCGGGCCGCGCAGCCCGACGCCGACCACTCGCGGTGGGTCAGCCCGGCCGAGATCGCGCCGGTGATCCGCTTCCTCGCCTCGCCGGACTCGGCGCCGACCAGTGGGGCCACCGTCCCGGTCTACGGACGCGCCTGAACCAGCAGCGGTACGTCGCCGGGCCCGGCCTGATCCGGTGTCGGTGGCGTCCCGGGCGACGGCCGCGCCGGGTCGGGTCGGCGCTCCGACGGCAGCCAGGACGACAGGTGGGCCTGGATCTGCTCGGTCACCTCCTCGGCCGGACGGCTCGCGTCGACGAGTACGAAGCTCGGGTACTCGGGCAGGGTCCGGTAGGCGGTGTCCGCCGCGGTCAGCCAGCCCATCGACTCGTGGTCGGTGCCGCGCTCCTCGATGCGCCGGTACGCCTCCGCCGGGTCGACGGCGAGCAGGAAGGTCACCTGCGGCGTCGGGAACAGCCGGTAGCCGGCCCGCGCCAGTCGTTCCCAACGGTGCCCGCCGTGGGCGCGGATGCTGGCGTACTGGCAGGCCGAGTAGCGGTCCATGACGGCCGTCCGGCCGGTGAGCAGGCAACTGAGCAGGGCGGCGGCGATGGCCAGCCAGCGCAGTACGGACTCCACCGCGAGGACGCCGTCGCGCCCGACGAGGCGTTGCGCGTCCGGTAGGCCGAGACGGTGGGCGAGCCGCCCGAGCCAGCGACGCCCGCTGGCGTTGCGGCGGTACGTCGCGGGTCGGCCGGCGGCGTTGAGCGCATCCGCCAGTCGGTGTGCCTGAGTGGTCTTGCCCGAGCCGTCGATGCCGATCAGAGCGACGGTGCGCAACCGGGCCTTGCGGCGTCGCGTCCCCGATGGTCTGGCCACCCTCGACAGGTTATCCGACCGATGCCCGCCGCCTGCGATCTTTGTTCCCGTTTGCTCCGGTTGGCACCCGCCCGCGACCAGAGCAGGTGTGGGCGACCGGAATGCCGGGTACGGGGGTTCGAATCCAACCGCCTGTCCACCACGACACGACCGACGGGAGATCCAGATGGCTGAGCGCGGGGACGAGAGTCTGGTGCACACCCTGAAAAAGGTCGCCGCCGTGCTCAAGCAGTCCGAGATCCCGTTCGCCCTGGGCGGCAGCTTCGCCGTCTACGCCCACGGCGGCCACTCCAGTGACCACGACGTCGACTTTCTCATCCGCGAGGCCGACGTCGAACGATCGCTGGAGGCGCTGGTCGCCGCCGGCTTCCGCGCCGAGCGACCGCCGGAGGACTGGCTCGTCAAGGTCTTCGACGAGGAGCGGATGGTGGACCTGATCCACCGGCCCATCGAGACGCCGGTGACCGAGGAGACGTTCGCCGACACCGTTGTGCGGCCGGTGGACGCCATCCAGATGCCGGTCCTGTCCGCCACCCAGCTCATGGTGCACAAGCTGCTGAGCTTCTCGCAGCACTACTGCGACTTCGCCCGCGGTCTGCCGCTGGCCCGCTCGCTACGCGAGCAGATCGACTGGGAACGGGTACGCAAGGAGACGCAGCACTCGCCGTACGCCGAGGCGTTCCTGGTGTTGCTGGACCGGCTGGAGGTGGTGCCGGAGCCCGGCATCCCGGCAGGAGAGGAGACACCGTGACGAACGATCAGGCCGGTGGCGCGGCGCCACCCGACGACGAGTACGTCGAAGCGGAGATCCAACGGTCGCTCACCGAGGATCCGGCCGTCGCCGAACAGGGGATCACCGTCGTCCGACGCGATGACGTCCTCGTGCTCCACGGCGAGGTGGAGAGCCCGCACCGGCGGGAGGAGATCCTGCGTCTCGTGGCGGAGCGTTTCCCGGACGTGCCGATCACCAGCGACATCGGGGTGATCCGCGTCCAGGCGCCCACGGAGATCGAGCAACTGCCCTGAGGGAGGGTTTCATGGTGATCCGGATCGCCGCCGTGGGCGACGTGCATCTGGACGAGGACGTGGTCGGCCGGTTCCGCCCGGCGCTGGAGGAGCTGCCGGAGTGCGCCGACGTGCTGCTGCTGGCCGGCGACCTGACCCGGCACGGCACCGAGGCCGAGGCGCGCTGCGTCGCGCAGGAGTTCGGTGGGCTTGCCGTACCGGTGGTCACCGTGCTGGGCAACCACGACCACCAGTGTGATCAGGTGCCACAGGTGGTGAAGGTGCTCGAGGACGCGGGCATCACCGTGCTGGAGGGCAACGGCGTCGTCCTGGACTGTGCGGGCGGCCGGCTCGGCATCGCGGGGGTCAAGGGCTTCGGCGGGGGGTTCGCCGGCCGGTGCGCGAGCGACTTCGGTGAGCCGGAGATGAAGGCGTTCGTCCGGACCACCAACGAGAGCGCGGACCGCCTCGGAGAGGCCCTGCGCTCGCTGGAGTGCGACATGCTGGTCGCGCTCACGCACTACGCCCCGGTACCTGACACGCTGGTCGGCGAGCCGCTGGAGATCTATCCGTTCCTGGGGTCGTACCAGTTGGGGCAGGCGATCGACTCGGCGCCCACCGCCCTGGCCCTGCACGGGCACGCGCACGCCGGAACCGAGCGCGGAATGACCCCGGGAGGGGTCCGCGTCCGCAACGTGGCGCACCCGGTGATCAAGCAGGCGTACAGCGTCTTTCATGTCGGGGATCAACTCGACACGGACCAGGTTTCCCCGATCGGAGGGTCGGGTATTCAGAGGTCATGGAGCTGATTCTTTGGATTCTCGCAGTCGTACTCGTGGTCGCCGGCATCCTCGCGCTGTTCCGCCGGCAGATCCTGTGGGGCATCGTCCTCATCGTCGTCGGGCTGCTCGTCGGCCCGGGTGGTGTCAGCATCTTCAATTGACGCTCGTACCCCATAACCACTTTCTCACGATCACCGGGACCCGTCGGGGTCGCCGCGACCGGAGCTTGTCCTCCCGACAGAAGCACCGGCCGCAGCGGCCCCGGCGCTTTTTTGGGTTTGACCGGCCGCCGGGCGGAAATATCTCGATGATGGAGACATCTCGCGAGGCAGGGCCCACCTCCGGGCGGCGGTCGCGCTGGGCGCTCGCCGCCTTCGCGGCGGCGGTCTTCGTCGCGGCCGCGATCGGCGGGCTCGCCGTGCGGGGCACCACCGACGAGTACGCGAGCCTGCGCCAGCCGGACTGGGCGCCGCCGTCCTGGCTCTTCGGCCCGGTCTGGACGGTCCACTACGCGCTGATCGCGGTCGCTGGCTGGCTGGTCTGGCGTCGGGTCGGCTTCTCTCCCGCCCTGTGGGCGTGGTCCGCCCAACTCGTGCTCAACGCCATCTGGACGCCGCTGTTCTTCGGCGCGGGCCAGTACGGGCTGGCGTTCGCCGAGATCGTGGTGATGTGGCTGGCGATCGGCCTCACCGTGGTGCTGTTCGCCCGGGTGTCCCGGGTCGCGGCGGCGCTGCTGCTGCCGTACTGGGCGTGGGTCACCTTCGCCGCCGCGCTGAACCTGTCGATCTGGCGGCTCAACGTCTGACCGCCCGACCGGTCTCCGGCGGGTCACCCCGCCGGAGACCACCAGAGGTCAGCAGCGAGGCACGTTCGGGATGTATCCGTCGTAACCGGTGTAGACGTACGCGTCGGCGATGTAGCGGCCGCTGCCGATGCGGTCCCAGATCGAGCTGGTGCCGTAGGTGCCGGTGACGGTGGTGCCGCTGGTCTGGCAGGAGATGGTCACCCGGGTGCCGTCGGCGACGGTGCCCACCGAGGCGTACCCCGTGCCGGGACCGGAGCGGACGGTCAGCGGCGTGCCACTGGTGTCGACCGTGCCGTTACCGCTGCCCGACGAGCAACCGTTGTCGCTGGTGTAGGTCTTGGTCCCCCAGTACAGGCCGAGGGTGCCGTTGAACCGGACCTGGACGTCGTTGCCGTTGAGGCGCTGCTCGTAGTGCAGGTGCGGGCCGGTGGACCCGCCGGTGCTGCCGACCCAGCCGATCACCTTGCCGTACCCGACGGTCTGCCCGACCGAGACGTTGAAGCCGTTGAGGTGGGCGTAGTAGGTCGTGTAACCGCCACCGTGGTCGATCCGGACGTACTTGCCGTAACTGGTGCCGCCGAGGTCGGTGACCCGGTCGACCGTTCCGGGCGCGCTCGCCACCACCGGGTCGCCCAGGTCCTCGGTGCGGTTGAAGTCGACGGCGTACGCCGGGCTGTGGTCCGACCGGGTCTGCCCTGACCAGGCCTGACCGCACGGGAACGGCACCTTGAAACTCGGGGCGGCCAGGGCCGGGCTCGCCGGCGCGACGGCCCCTCCGACGAGCAGGCCGGTCACCAGCAGACTGATCCACCGCTTACGCATCCAGCTCCTCCTATGTGCAAAACCTTCAATGAGGTCGCTCCAGCCTGACAGAAATCGCCGGTCTCCGAAAGAGGCCGGATCTGCGCCCGGGAACGCGCCCAGCCGGCGGACACGAGGTTTCGGGATTGTTACTCGCTCGTGTCTGACAGGGGGTGGACCAGACCTGATGCAAGCGCTTACATGTGTGCACGCCCAATCGGACCGGCGCGGGTCACCAGCGGAGACCACGCCGGCTAGGAAGGAGGACGGCATGGCGGTCTTTACCAGACCACGCCAGGCCTTCGTGATCGCCGGTGTACTCGGGCTGGCGTTCAGCGCCACCGCTTGCGGTACCGGCAATGACAAGAAGAGCGACAAGGCGGGTTCCGCCGAATGTGCCCCGTACGAGAAGTATCAGGGCAACGACGGCAAGAAGGTCTCGATCTACGCGTCGATCCGTGACGCCGAGGCCGACCTGCTCGAGCGTTCCTGGTCGCAGTTCACCGACTGCACCGGCATCGAGATCGCCTACGAGGGCAGCGGCGAGTTCGAGGCGCAGCTCCCCGTCCGGGTCGACGGCGGTAACGCCCCCGACATCGCGTTCGTGCCCCAGCCGGGCCTCGTGAAGCGGTTCGCGGACGCCGGCAAGCTGAAGTCCCTCGGCGCCGACACCAAGACCATGGCCGAGCAGAACCTGCCGGCCGACTGGCTGAAGTACGGCACCGTCAACGGAACGCTCTACGGCGTGCCGCTCGGCGCGAACGTCAAGTCCTTCGTCTGGTACTCCCCCAAGACCTTCAAGGAGAAGGGCTGGGAGGTTCCGACCACCTGGGACCAGCTCATCGCGCTGAGCGACAAGATCGCCGCCAGCGGCATGAAGCCGTGGTGCGTGGGCGTCGAGTCCGGTGACGCCACCGGCTGGCCGGCCACCGACTGGATCGAGGACGTGATCCTGCGGACGCAGGGCCCCGAGGTCTACGACCAGTGGACCACCCACGCCATCCCGTTCAACGACCCGAGGATCGTCGACGCGGTCGACCGCGCCGGCAGCATCCTCAAGAACGAGAAGTACGTCAACGGCGGCTTCGGCGGCGTCAAGAGCATCACCACCACCGCCTTCCAGGAGGCGGGTCTGCCGGTGACCACCGGCAAGTGCGCGATGCACCGGCAGGCGTCGTTCTACGCCAACCAGTTCCCCGAGGGCACCAAGGTGGACGAGAACGGTGACGCGTTCGCGTTCTACTTCCCGACCATCGACCCGGCCAAGGGCAAGCCGGTCCTGGGCGCTGGCGAGTTCGTCGTCGCGTACGCCGACCGTCCCGAGGTGCAGGCGGTGCAGACCTACCTCGCCTCCGGCGAGTACGTGAACAGCCGCGCGAAGCTCGGCAACTGGGTCACGGCGAACAACAAGCTGGACATCGCCAACGTGGCCAGCCCGATCGACAAGCTGTCCGTCCAGATCCTGCAGGACAAGACGGGCACCTTCCGCTTCGACGGATCCGACCTGATGCCGGCCGCTGTCGGCGCGGGAACGTTCTGGAAGGGCATGGTCGACTGGCTGAACGGCAAGCAGACCGCCCCGGTGCTCCAGGGCATCGAGAGCAGCTGGCCGAAGTGATCACGGCGGTGGGCCGGGCGGGGGGCAGCGGGGGGGGCGCCCGGGCGGGCCGGCCCCGGGGGGGGGGGGGTAGGGGGTTG
>NZ_JBNCKS010000032.1:38758-84072 GCF_049841635.1 Micromonospora sp. DT44
ACGCCCCGGGGGCTCCGGGCCTCGTTTCCCGGGGGGCCTTTTTCTCCCGGGGGGGGCCCGGCCCGGCGCCCGCGCGGGGGGCCACCGGCCGATCCGGACCCGAGAGGGAGGGTTGATGGAGTTCGACTTCGCCGACGAGCAGCCGAAGCTCCTCATGCTGATGTACGGGCTGGTCGCCTTCGTGGTGGTGGTGGGTGGTCTGCTCCTGCTGCTCGACGTGGTGCCTGCCTGGTTCGCCCGACGGCGGGAGGCCCAGCTCGTCGCCGCCTCCATCAGCGGCACGCCGCTGACCCGGCGACCCAAGCAGCGGGAAGGGCTCTTCGCTCTGTTCTTCCTGCTGCCGACGCTGCTGCTGCTCACCATCGGTCTTGTCGTACCGGCCATCCGCACCATGCTGCTCTCGCTGATGAACGGGGGCAGCACCGAATGGGTGGGGCTGCGCAACTACAGCTGGATGTTCTCCGACAACTCCATGGTCCGGGTTCTGATCAACACCCTGGTCTGGGTGCTGCTGGTCCCGCTGGTGGCCACCGCGTTCGGCCTCATCTACGCCGTACTCGTGGACAAGGCCCGCTTCGAGGCGATCGCCAAGTCACTGATCTTCCTGCCGATGGCCATCTCGTTCGTCGGCGCGAGCATCATCTGGAAGTTCGTCTACGCGTACCGCGGCGACGGCGACCAGATCGGTCTGCTCAACCAGATCGTCGTCAGCCTCGGCGGTGAGCCGAAGCAGTGGCTGCTCGAGTCACCGCTGAACACGCTGCTGCTGATCGTCATCATGGTCTGGATCCAGGCCGGCTTCGCCATGGTGGTGCTCTCCGCCGCGATCAAGGCCATCCCCGGCGACATCGTCGAAGCCGCCCGGCTCGACGGCGTCAGCCCGTGGCAGATGTTCTGGCAGATCACCATGCCGAGCATCCGGCCGGCGCTGATCGTCGTGGCGGTGACGCTCACGATCGCCACGCTCAAGGTCTTCGACATCGTCCGGACCTCGACCAACGGCAACTACGACACCAGCGTGATCGCCAGCGAGATGTACAACCAGGCCTTCCGGTACGGCCAGAACGGGCAGGGCTCCGCGCTCGCGGTCTTCCTCTTCATCCTGGTCATCCCGGTCGTGATCTACCAGATCCGCAACCTCCGTCGTCAGCGGGAGGGCTGAGATGACGACCGCAACGCCCACCGTCGCCGCCGGCGCCCAGAAGACCGCCGGCACCCCGTCCAGCACCGCCGGCCGGGTTCGCAAGCGGTTGAACAGCCGTACCGCGACACTCGTGTCGATCGTCATCGCGGTGGTCTGGACCATCCCGACCTTCGGCCTGCTCGTCTCCTCCCTCCGACCGGAGGACGAGATCAAGACGACCGGCTGGTGGACGGCGTTCACCAACCCGCAGTTCACGCTCGAGAACTACCAACAGGTCCTCTTCGGGCGGTCCTCGTCGTCGGGGCAGCTCGCCAGCTACTTCATCAACTCGCTGGCGATCACCATCCCGTCGGTGCTCTTCCCGCTGGCCTTCGCCTCCCTGGCCGCGTACGCGCTGGCGTGGATCAACTTCCGCGGGCGGGACTGGCTCTACATCGCGATCTTCGCGTTGCAGATCGTCCCGCTGCAGATGGCCCTGGTGCCGCTGCTGAAGTTCTTCTCCACCGGCGTCAGCCTCGGTGGCGTCACCCTGATGCCGGCGTGGGACCTGGTGGACGAACAGAAGTTCGCCCAGGTGTGGTTCGCGCACACCTGTTTCGCGCTTCCGTTCGCGGTCTTCCTGCTGCACAACTTCATCTCGCAGCTCCCCGGAGACCTGATGGAGGCGGCCCGGGTCGACGGGGCCACGCACCCGAAGATCTTCCGCACCATCGTGCTGCCATTGATCACCCCGGCGCTGGCCGCGTTCGGCATCTTCCAGTTCCTCTGGGTCTGGAACGACCTGCTGGTCGCGCTGATCTTCGCCGGTGGCGGCAACGAGACCGCGCCGCTCACGGTCCGGTTGGCCGAGATGGCCGGCACCCGGGGCAACGAGTGGCAGCGGCTCACCGCTGGCGCGTTCGTCTCGATCGTTGTACCGCTCGTCGTATTCCTGTCCCTGCAGCGCTTCTTCGTGCGAGGTCTGCTCGCCGGCAGCGTCAAGGGTTGACCCGCTTGCCCGCCGCCGCCGGCCTCTGAAGGGCGGCGGCGGGCGACGGGTACCGAGCGGGGGAACCGTGACGAAGATAGATGATGTCGCCCGCCTGGCCGGGGTCTCCACGGCCACCGTCTCGCGGGCCCTGCGCGGGCTGCCGACGGTCTCGGCCGCCACCCGACGCCGCGTGCTGGCCGCCGCCGAGCAGCTCGACTACGCGGTCTCGCCGAGCGCGTCCCGGCTCGCCGGTGGTCGCACCGGCACGGTCGCGGTGGTCGTTCCCCGGATCACGCGCTGGTTCTTCAGCACCGTCGTCGAGGCCGTCGAGGAGCACCTCCACCATTCCGGCTACGACCTGCTGCTCTACAACCTCGGCGGTCGGGAGCAGATCCGCCAGCGGGTGCTGCGTACCGCCAACCTCCACAAGCGGGTGGATGCCATCATGCTGGTCGCCACGCCGCTGCGCCCGGCCGACCTGACCGCCCTGGCCGCCCTGGACCTGCCCGGTGTGACCATCAGCTCGGGGAGCCGGGTCCCGAACTGGCCCTGCGTACGCATCGACGACGTGGCCGCCTCCCGGATGGCCACCCGGCACCTGCTCGACCTCGGCCACCGTCGGATCGCGCACATCTCGGGCGACCCCGACGACGAACTGGCCTACACCACCCACCTCGACCGACGCCGGGGCTACCAGGCCGAACTGCGGTCGGCCGGCCTGCGACCCGATCCGAGCCTCGACGTCGAGTCGTCGTTCACCATCGACGGTGGCAACCGGGCCGCCGCCGAGCTACTGGCCCGCGGCGAGCCGCCGACGGCGATCGTCGCGGCGTGCGACGAGATGGCGATGGGCGCGATGACCGCGCTGCGCGATGCCGGTCTGCGCGTACCGCAGGACGTCAGCGTGGTCGGCATCGACGACCACGACCTGGCCGGCGTGCTGGGCCTCAGCACCGTGGCCCAGCCGGCCGCGGAACAGGGCCGGCTGGCCGCCCGGATACTGCTCGATCCGCTCGGGGCCCGCACTCTGGGCCCGATCGTCGGTCAACGGACCCCCGAGGGCGACTCGCCGGTGATCCTGCCCACTCGGCTGGTCGTCCGGGAGTCCACCGCACCGCCCCGGGCACACTGAAACATCAACCACGGCACGACACGGGAGACGACCCTGAACACCGACCCGACGCAGCAGACCGCCACCGGCTGGTGGACCGAGGCCGCCATCTACCAGATCTACCCGCGCTCGTTCGCCGACTCCGACGGCGACGGGATCGGTGACCTGCCGGGCATCACCTCCCGCCTCGACCACCTGGTCGAGCTGGGGGTGGACGCGGTTTGGCTGTCCCCGTTCTACCCGTCGCCGCAGGCCGACGCGGGCTACGACGTGGCCGACTACCGGGACGTCGACCCGCTGTTCGGCACCCTCGCCGACGCGGACAAGCTGATCGCCGAGGCCCGCTCGCGCGGCCTTCGGGTGATCGTCGACCTGGTGCCCAACCACACCTCCTCGGCGCACCGCTGGTTCCAGGAGGCCCTGGCCGCCGCCCCGGGCAGCGCCCAGCGGTCCCGGTACATCTTCCGCGACGGCCTCGGCCCGGCCGGGGAGCAGCCGCCGAACGACTGGCAGAGCGTCTTCGGCGGTCCGGCGTGGACCCGCACGGTCGACCCGGACGGCCAGCCCGGCCAGTGGTACCTGCACCTGTTCGACACCGGCCAGCCGGACCTCAACTGGGACAACCCGAAGGTGCACGAGGAGTTCCTGGGCGTCCTGCGGTTCTGGCTGGACCGGGGGGTGGACGGTTTCCGGGTCGACGTGGCGCACGGCCTCATCAAGCAGGCGAACCTGCCCGACTGGCAGGAGCCCCAGGAGATCCTCTCCGGCAACGAGATCGACAAGCCACGACCGCCGATGTGGGACCAGGAGGGCGTGCACGAGGTCTACCGGCAGTGGCGGCAGGTCCTGGACAGCTACCCCGGTGAACGGGTGCTGGTCGCCGAGGCGTGGGTCGAGCCGGCCGAGCGGCTGGCCCGCTACGTCCGCCCGGACGAGATGCACCAGGCGTTCAACTTCGAGTACCTGCTCGCCGCGTGGAGCGCGCCGGCCCAGTACGCGGTGATCACCCGGTCCCTGGAAGCGACCGACTCGGTGGGCGCGCCGACTACCTGGGTGCTGTCCAACCACGACGTGGTGCGGCACGCCTCCCGGCTCGGCCTGGCGATCGGTGGCGGCCGGCCCAACGGCATCGGCATCGGTGACCCGCAGCCGGACGCCGCGCTCGGCCTGCGTCGGGCTCGGGCGGCCACCCTGCTGATGCTCGCCCTGCCCGGCTCCGCGTACCTCTTCCAGGGCGAGGAGCTCGGCCTGCCCGAGCACACCACCATGCCGGACGAGGCCCGCCAGGACCCGACCTGGGCGCGCAGCGGGCACACCCAGCGGGGCCGGGACGGCTGCCGGGTGCCGATCCCGTGGGAGGCCGACGCCCCGTCGTACGGCTTCGGACCCACCGACGCCAGTTGGCTGCCGCAGCCGCCGTCCTGGGCGGAGTACGCGCTGGACCGGCAGCGCGAGGTGCCCGGCTCGACGTACGAGCTGTACCGCGCGGCGCTGCGGCTACGCCGCGCCCACGCTCTGGGCCGGGGCACGCTCGAGTGGCTGTCCTCCGGTGACGAGACGCTGGTGTTCCGCAACGGCGACGTGACCGTTCTGACCAACTTCGGAGACGCCCCCGTACCGGTCCCGCCCAACGCCGAGGTCCTAGCCACCAGCGCACCCCTGAACGAGGACACCATCCCCACCGACGTAACAGTCTGGCTCCGCGGCTGATCCCCTCGTCGATCATGGCGTTGTGGTGGTGGCAAAAGGCTCGATGAGAGCCTTTCCGGGCACCACAACTCCATGATCGACCGGGGCAGGGGTGGGGCGCGTTCAGAGCCGGTCGGCGCGGGTGTTCAGGAGGTTGTGGACGTTTTTGATGTCCTTGGGGCTTGTGCGGGAGGCTAGCCAGTACATGACGCCGGTGGGGATGAAGAAGAGCTGGAACGCGGCCAGGCCGACGGCGAAGTTCAGCGGCGGCGGGAACGCCGTTCGCAGCCCCTGGAAGGCTCCCCAGACCAGCCCGTTGCCGGCCGCCCGGCCGACGCCGTTGACCAGGTTGCCGAGGCTGTAGACGGTCCCCCGGTGCTCCGGCGGGTTCACGTCGGCGATCAGCGCGAACCAGTTCGGCGAGTTGGCCGACGTCAACGCGAGCGCCACCACGGCGGTGAGCAGGCTCAGCCCCACCGACGGCTCGGTGAACACACTGGCCAGCACCGCGCCGACGACCGCGCCGCCGCTCCCGCCGTCCGGCACGTCGATGGTCACCGGCACGAAGAACAACACCAGGTAGAACGGGAGCGCGGCGAGGATGCCGACCGCCGCGACCACTGCCCGGCCCCGGAGGGTACGCCGCTGCGCCGCGTCGCCGATGAGGCCGCCCACGATGGAGAGGACCCCGCCGAGTTGGAACAGGGTGGCGAAGACGCTGCCGACCACCACGGCGGTCGACTCCGAGTAGCCCTGGGCCTCGGCCCGCTCGGCGAAGAGCCTCGGCAGCCACACCAGTGAGCCGAAGGCGGCCTGCGCGGTCAGCCCCTGCAGGATCAGCCACCGGTTGGTCCGCCGGTCCAGGATGCGCGGCAGGTCGGCCCGGCTGATCCGGTAGTCGTACTCGGCACCGGAGTCCAGGGCGTCCACCAGTTCCGGTTGGCTCTGGCCGCGACGGATGTCGTACGTGAACAGGTACGCCACGGTGGCGGTCAGCCCCACCCCGGTCAGCAACAGGAACGGCCGCCGCCAGTCGGTCGCACCGAGCAGCCCACCGACAAGCGTGCCGGCGAGCGTGCCGACGCCCTGAGAGAGCCCCCAGAAGCTCATCACCAGCCCACGGCGGGCCGGTGAGATCAGGTCGGTGACCACCGAGAAGCCCACCGAGCCGACCGCGCCGAGGCCGACCGCCGCGACGAACTGGGCGGCCAGAAACGTGAGGTACCCGCCGGCGAGCGCGCTGCCGCCGGTGCCCACCGCCCAGAGCAGCGTGCCCACCATGAGCAGCGGCTTACGGTTGCCGCGGTCCCCGACGTACGCCCAGCCGACGGCGGCCACCGCGCTGACCAGGAAGCTGACGGCGGTGACCACGCCCAGCAGCCCGGTCGACACGTCGAACGTCCGGGCGATCGGCCCGTACAGCGGGGGGACCAGTCCGATCGCCACGTTGTCCAACGAGGCGAGCACCACGAACACCACGACGCTGTACAGCCGGTGCGCTGGAGACCCGCTTGAGACTTGCTGTGTTATGACGCACCTCAGGGTTCAGCCGGCTCGATGCGGAGGGGTCAAGTCCCATCCTAGAAATGCCTATCGGAGGGCCCGAGACCTGGACACGATCCAACTATCAATCCCCTCAAGGAGACTCCTGTTCTCCTGCAATAACGAGTGAAAGTTTGGCCATACGTCGAGGGCGCGCTCGATCGCCTCAGCTGCCACATCACGCAGGCTAAGATTAATCGGACCGAGACGGTCACGAAGCTTATCCTCGAGCGCTTGGAAGGTACTTAGACGGACATCCTCGAACCTTCTGCTGCGCCCGAACTTTAATCCTAGGTCCTCAGGACCATCCGCCATGTCACGGTAGACTTGCGTAGACACAACATCATAAGCGGGCGCAAGTGAAGGCGTGCGCTTGTCTTTATAGATCAGCGACCAATTCTTCAGGTGCCCATCACCATTGCCGATAAGCACAAAAAACGCCAACCTTCGCACGAATTCACATAACCCGTCGACATCAAGCCCTCGATAGACCAGGCCAGCAACTGTTTCGTAGGTGCTGTGATACTTTTCCTCAGGGTAAAAGTCACGCACCTGAGCGAGGTCTTCCATATGCACGGAGACCTTTCGATCCCCGTCCAGGCGATCAAATCGTTTGATTGCGAAGGCCCACTCCTCCCGATTCGGCCACATTCGCGCCGGAAGTCCAATCAACTCATCTCGATGCACCAGACGCACCTCTGGAACATCAATTCCAGCAGCACTGGCGAACGACATCATTGCGAACTCATTGACAGGAACTTCCGTAAACCTGTAGTCAGGAAATTTTACAAGCCAGTCGCCTCGGTCATTGACTGCTGGGACGGTCAGCCGATCACCTTGTGCGAGCATCGAAAATTTGAGTGCTACTCCCGCCAACGAAAATCGCCAAGGACTTTCATCCCGTAGGGTGCCTCCCCGTCTGCGGCCAATGCCGGAGTCGCGGCCAGACCATGCTGGATCTACATCCCAATCTTCCGCCGGCAAAACTTGAACAGCGCCAGGAAGATCGTGCCCGACCTGCGCAAGAAGCTCCATCTCGCGGTCCAAAGAAACGCCCCTGTCGCTTGCGATCCACTGACGAAGCGGACCCTCAGGGAGCAGATTTGAAAACCATGGGGGCAATCTAAGCGCGGCAGCATAGGGCCTTGACAGCATCTCCTCGAAACGAAGACCCAAGACGGCTCGATCGGAATTATCGATATATTCCCTGTTAAGCATGAAACGGGTATGGTCACCGCGCTGACAAAGCGTACCAATCCGATATCCGTGAAGCAGAACAGCGTGATACTTTTCAGGCTGCTTCATCCGAATCCCTCTCGAACTCCTCAGGGTCCTCAAATTCCAAGAGTTCGAGGGATGGAGTATCCTCGAAGTCCCACTCGGCCATCCGATGAAGGAAGCCACGCAGGCGGAAACTGACGATTTCCTGGCGAGCCCTTAGGAAGCCATCCCGATCTCCCAAATTGTATGCTTCTATTGCTCGTCGGTCGACACAATAGGATTTAAGAACTGCCTCCCACGCCTTCTCATCAAGGCCGATGGGCTGCCGACCGAGGAGAGTCAGCAACTCGTCGACAGGATCCGTCGTAGTGGGAACGAAGATGCGGTTTGCTGACCACAATTGCTGCTTAAGCGGCAGGCCACGGGGATATACGCGACGAACCGCTGACGCAGCGGTTGACTGGTCAGCGAGTAGGTCTGTGAGTTCTTGCTGATCGTATCGCTCTCCAGTGTAGGGCGAACGTGGCCGCAAAGCCCACCAGGAGCATAGGATGATCTTCGCCCCTGCCTCGTTGGTTTTGAAGCGCTCAGGATTCGGAATCGTGGGTCCAGCCTCGCTGATCGAGTCGATTAAGCCTTGGACCGAAGATCGTTCATCACCGGGGTGAATCCGAGCGCACAAAGCTCTACTCAACTGCGTGAAGCTACCCTTGAATACAGCCGGCCCCGAGACCGCGACACGCCAATACACCCGCCTGAGCAATTGGAGGCTTCGCTCTTTCGGATCGGGAAAATGCGCAAAAAACCTGGCCATGACGACGAGAAGTGATCTATACGCCAGGAATGAAAGATGCGGAACCCCCGCACTTTCCTGGAGAAACTCGATTGCCCGAACTAGAGCTTGCTCGCCTTCACTATAGGCAGTATCTCGCGATTCACCCGGGAACTCAGCACTCGAGCGTCGTCGACTGTCATCGAACTCGATACGGATCTCACGCATGGGATCTGAACCGCGCCGTGCAAGAATGGCAGCGAGAACTGTATCATCATCAATGGTCCCGAAGCCAGTACGGGCTGCTACCCTCTCGGCAATTCGACTAATGGAAAGTCGATCTTTGGCGCCACTTTCGGGACCCGCAAATAGCGATGAGAATATTTCGGCTCGACTCAACCTCTTCCCATAATTGTTCATCCGATCAAAGATATCGGTCAAAATTGCTTCGTCTTCTTGTTTAACCAAATAAGCCGGAACCTTGAATTGCCTCAGCAGCTTGGCAATGCGCCGAGCTTCAGGAAAATAATCGGAAACCGCCTGCCCCGGCCCCGCGAACCAGTCAAGTAACTTGTCAAGGTCGAAAAGCACGGGCAATGGAATGAGGCGGGGATCGTCGACGAGCGGCGGCGGTACGAAATCTCGGTCAACCAGGTCGTAGAAGATGTTGAACGGGGGATGCCGGTTGCCCTCAGGGTGCAGGGCGTTCGCCAAGCTAGTTATACGTTGCTGCCCATCGACTACCCAGAGCGCATTGTCAGTGGACGGCGCGTCGATCTCCAATACACCAAGTGCGATCTTTTGAGCAGGCGACCGTCGCACCCAGAGCAGAAGGCTGCCTACTGGATAGCCCCTGACGATACTGTCGAACAGGCGAATGACATCCTGCTGACCCCACCGAAAATCTCGCTGAAAGTGAGGAACGCGGATTCCGCCATTCCACGCCTCGCTTATCAGGTCTTCCAGGTCATAGGTTTTAGCGCTGGGCTGAGTGTCGAGTCCGGCGTTATTCATTACCCCTCCAGCGCAGCAATCCGCCGCAGTACTACCATCGCGCGCGCGATGCTGGCGCAGCTAGCTGCGCCAACACCCCCCACGCACTACCAATCAGGCAGCTCTAACGAAGCTATCGGCTGTGGTTGCCTTTGGGAAGTGCATTGCATCGGACAGGGGACGTGTCGGGATAGCACGAGATGATCGAACCCTAACGCCGGTCGAGCACCAGCCCGCGAGCCGCCGCGTACTGGTCACGGACGGCGGGGACGGGCTCCGCCGCGTACTCCTCGGTGCCCTTGACGTCCCACTGCGGTGGCGTCGGACCGCCCAGGGCGACCCAGGCGGCCTGGCGGGCGGCCCCGTCGGCGACGTACTCCCCGGCGGGTGGCACGACGACCGGGCAGCCGAAGACCTGCGGCGCGATCCGGCGGACCGCGGCCGACCGTGCCCCACCGCCGACCAGGATGACCCGGCGGACGGTGGCCCCCTGCGCGGTCAGCGCGTCCAAGCCGTCGGCGAGGGCGCAGAGCATGCCCTCCACGGCGGCCCGGGCCAGGTGCGCGGGGGTCGAGGTGCGCAGGGTCAGGCCGTGTACGGCCCCGGTGGCCAGCGGACGGTTGGGCGTCCGCTCGCCCTCCAGGTAGGGCACCATGACCAGCCCGTCCGCGCCGGCGGGGGCGGAGAGGGCCAACTCGGCGAGCTCGTCCAGGCTGACACCGAGCATCGTGGCGGCGGCGTCCAGCACGCGTGCGGCGTTGAGCGTGCACACCAGCGGCAGGAAGCGACCGGACGCGTCGGCGAAGCCGGCCACGGCACCGCTGTCGTCGGCGGCCGGCACGTCGGCCACGCTGAAGACGGTGCCGGAGGTGCCGATCGAGACGACCACGTCGCCGGGACCGGCGCCGACGCCGAACGCGGCGGCGGCGTTGTCGCCCGTGCCCGCCCCCAGCAGGGCGTCACCCCACTCCCCGGTCAGCCGACCGGCCGACTCGGCCGGGCCCAGCACCTCGGGCACCACGAGCTGCCGACCGAACGCCCGTTCCAGCAGGTCCGGACGGTAGGTGCCGGTGGCTGGGGACCAGTAGCCGGTGCCGCTGGCATCCCCCCGGTCGGTCCGCAGCGCGGACAGGCCGGGCGCGCCGGCCAGCCGCCAGGTCAGCCAGTCGTGCGGCAGGCACACGGCGGCCACCCGGGCGGCCTGCTCCGGCTCGTGCCGGGCCAGCCAGCGCAGCTTGGTGATGGTGAAGCTCGCCACCGGCACGCTGCCGGTGGCGTCGGCCCAGAAGCGACTCCCGGCCTCGCCGCCGCCGGCCTCCTCGACGAGGTCGGCGGCGGCGTCGGCGGAGCGGGTGTCGTTCCACAGCAGGGCCGGACGGACCACCTGGCCGCCCTCGTCGAGGCAGACCATGCCGTGCTGCTGGCCGGCGACCGAGACCGCCGCGACGTCGGCCAGCCCACCGGCCTCGTCGACGGCGCCGCGCAGCGCCTGCCACCAGGCTTCCGGGTCGACCTCGGTGCCGTCCGGGTGCGGTGCCCGACCCTGCCGGAGCAGGGCACCGGTCTCCGCGTCCCGGATGACCACCTTGCAGGACTGGGTGGACGAGTCAACGCCCGCGACCAGCGGCATTGCGGGGCCTCAGCGGGCGCCGAGCAGGTGCTCGACGGCGAGCTGGTTGAGCCGGACGAAGCCGAAGCCCCGGGCGGCCACCGCGTCGACGTCGACGTCCTCGAACGCGGACCGGTCGGCAAGGAGCTCCTCGTAGCCCTCGCCGTCGCCGAGCGTCGGCGTGCTCAGCTCGCCGACCTTGCTGGCGGCCAGCGCCTCGACGACCTCCGGGTCGGCGCGGAACGCCGCCGCGCGCTCCTTGAGCAGCAGGTACGTGCTCATGTTGGCCGCGGCCGACGCCCACACCCCGTCCATGTCCTCGGTACGCGACGGCTTGTAGTCGAAGTGTCGGGGACCGTCGTAGGTCGGCCCGCCGTTCGGGCCGCCGTTCTCCAGGAGGTCCACCAGGGCGAACGCGTTCATCAGGTCACCGTGGCCGAAGACCAGGTCCTGGTCGTACTTGATGCCACGCTGGCCGTTGAGGTCCAGGTGGAACAGCTTGCCCTGCCAGAGCGCCTGGGCGATGCCGTGGGCGTAGTTGAGCCCGGCCATCTGCTCGTGCCCGACCTCCGGGTTGAGGCCGACCAGCTCCGGGTGCTCCAGCTGGGAGATGAAGCCGAGCGCGTGCCCGATGGTCGGCAGCAGGATGTCGCCGCGCGGCTCGTTCGGCTTGGGCTCCAGGGCGAAGCGCAGGTTGTAGCCCTTGTCGATGGAGTACTGGGTGAGCAGGTTGACGGCCTCGCGGTAACGGTCCAGGGCGGCCTGGACGTCCTTGGCGAGGTCGTACTCGGAGCCCTCGCGACCACCCCACATGACGAAGGTGCTCGCACCCAGCTCGGCGGCCAGGTCGACCTGGCGCAGCACCTTGCGCAGCGCGAAGCGGCGGACGTCGCGGTCGTTGCTGGTGAAGCCGCCGTCCTTGAAGATCGGGTGGGTGAAGAGGTTGGTGGTGACCATGGGCACCACCAGGCCGGTCTCGTCGAGGGCCTTGCGGAACCGCGCGATGTGCTGGTCGCGGGTCGCGGCGTCCGCGCCGAACGGGATCAGGTCGTCGTCGTGGAAGGTGATGCCGTACGCGCCGAGCTCGGCGAGCCGGTGCACCGCCTCGACGGCGTCCAGCTCGGGGCGGGTCGCGTCGCCGAACGGGTCGCGGGCCTGCCAGCCCACGGTCCAGAGCCCGAAGGAGAACTTGTCGGCGGGGGTGGGACGAGGTGCCATGGTTGGCCTCCGGGATGGTGGTGTCAGGTATTTGTTCAGCGATTGAATTATTTGCCCACCCTATGGCAGTGTCAAGGGGTGAGCCCCACCCACGCCCCGGTCGGCGCGGCCCGTCAGGGCAGCCTGCGCGAACTCAACCTCGCCCTGGTCCTCGGCCGGATCGCCGCCGCCGACCGACCCCCGTCCCGCGCCGACCTGGCCACGGCCACCGGGCTGACCCGGGCCACCGTCTCCGCAGTCGTCGAGGACCTGCTCGCGGGCCAACTGGTCAGCGAGGCCGAGCCGGCGCCCCGGGCCGGCGCCGGCCGCCCGGCACGCGGACTGGTCCTGGCCGACCAGGGCCCGGCCGGGCTCGGACTCGAAGTCAACGTCGACTATCTGACGGTATGCGTCGTCGACCTCGCCGGCCAGATCCGCCACCGCACCGTGCACCGCGCCGACCTGCGCCCGGTCGCGCCCGAGGACGCCCTGGCCCGCCTCGTCGACCTCGCCCGACAGGCCCGCGTCGACGCGGCCCGGCAGGGCCTCACGCTCGCCGGGGCCGCGCTCGCCGTACCCGGCCTGATCGACGGCTCCGGACAGGTCCGGCTCGCGCCGAACCTCGGCTGGCGGGACGTGCCGGTGCCCGAGCTGCTGAGCGCGCACCCGCCCCTCACCGATCGGGTACCGGACGTACCGGCCCTGGTGGTGGACAACGAGGCCAACCTCGCCGCGCTCGGCGAGCTGCACTCCCGGCCGCCCGGCCCGGCCAGCTTCCTGCACATCTCCGGCGAGGTCGGCATCGGCGCGGGGATCGTCCTGGACGGCGCGCTGTTCCGGGGCGTACGCGGCTGGAGCGGCGAGATCGGGCACCTGCCGGTACACCCGCAGGGGCGGCCCTGCCGCTGCGGTGGGCGCGGCTGCCTGGAGCAGTACGCCGGTCAGGAGGCGATCGTGGCCGGCGCCGGACTGGTACGGGCGGAGCTGCCCGCCGACACCGCGACGGCCCGCCTGGCCGAGTTGGCCGAGGCCGGCGAGCCGGCCGCGCTGCGCGCCCTGCACGACGCCGGCACCGCCCTCGGGGTGGCGGTCGCCAGTGTGGTGAACCTGCTCGACCTGGACACCGTGGTCCTCGGCGGCGGGTACGCCCCGCTCGCCCCGTGGCTCTGCCCACCGGTGCTCGCCGAGATCAAGGCCCGGGTGCTCACCGCCGCCTGGTCACCGGTCACGGTCCGCCCGTCGACCCTCGGGCCGGAGGCCGCCGCCGTGGGCGCGGCCGGATCGGTGGTACGGCGGATCGTCGCCCGACCGGCCGGCTGGCTGAACCGCGCCGGCTGACCATCGCCGACGCGGTCTGGGCTTGTGTCGGTGCGGCTCGGTACCCTTGCCGTCGAGCAACGATCGGCAGGCGAGGAGTCCGGGAGCAGTATGCGTACAGGTCGTCGGGCGCGGGCCGGCGTCGGGCGGTGACCACGACCCAACGGGGCGGCTCGGCCGGTCCGGTCGGCGGAGACGGGCAGACGTCGCGCCGTCCGACCCGCCACGGCGGCACCGGGCTGCCCGCCGACCCACCGCTGGCCCGCGAGCTGCTCGACGGGCTCGCCGAGGCGGTGCTGACGACCGACGCGGCCGGCCGGGTGACCCTGGTCAACGCCCGGGCGGTCGAGCTGCTGCCGGAGATCGTCGCGGGCGTCGAGCTGTCCGGCTGCGCGATGGCGGCGCTGGCCCGAGCCGTCCGCGACGGCACCGCCGCGTTCGAGGCCGAGCACCACGGCCGCCACCTGCGGGGCGCCCGGCGGCAGCTCGCCGGCGACCGGTACGCCTGGTACGTCCGCGACGTCACCGAGGAGCACGCCCGCACCGACGCCCTGCTGGCCGAACGCTCCCGCACCGCCTTCCTCGCCCAGGCCGGCAGCCGGCTCGGGCTCTCGCTGCACCGGGACCAGACACTCCGTACCACCGTGACCCTCGCCGTGCCGTACCTGGCCGACGCCGCCGTGGCGCTGCTCCGCCCGCCCGCGCCGGCCGAGCCGCACCCCCGCTTCACGCGGTACGCCGACGACGAGCCGGCCCCGGTGACCGGGGTGGCCGATGAGGAGCTGACCGACCTCGTCCCCGATCTCGGCGCGGCGTTCGACGGCGACCTCGGCGAGCCGACCCCCTGGCCGGACGCCGACGTCGCCGGGCTGACCGCCCTGCTTCCGCCCAACTTCGGCCGGCCCGGCGCGGCGCTGGTCAGCTCGATGCGCGGCCCCGGAAGCCCAGCGGGGGCCCTGCTGCTCGTCCGCCGTGCCGGGCGGGCCGACTTCGACTCCCGCGACCGGGAGCTGGCCCGCGAATTCGCCGCGCGGGCCGGCGCGGCGCTGGCCGCCGCCGAGCTGTACGGCGAGCAGGCCCACCTGGCCCGGGTGTTGCAGACCAGCCTGCTCCCGCCGGAACTGCCGACGGTGCCCGGCGTACGCCTGGCCGGCGGCTACCGGTCCGCGGGCGACACACTGCGCATCGGTGGGGACTTCTACGAGGTGTTCCCGCACCCGCGCGGCGCGCTGTTCGCGCTGGGCGACGTGTCCGGCAAGGGCGTCGGCGCGGCCGTGCTGACCGGGCGGGTCCGTCAGTCGCTACAGACGCTACGGCTCGTCGAACAGCGCCCTTTGGAGCTGATCCACCTGCTCAACCGCACCCTGTTCGACGCGCCCGACGCGGCCCGGCGCAGCCAGCTCACCACCCTGCTGCTCGGGTGGATGGAGCACGGACCGACGGGGGTGGATCTCCGGATCGCCGGCGGCGGCCACCCCGCGCCGCTGCTGGTCACGGCCGCCGGTTCCGTCACGGATGTCCCCGTGGGCGGTATGCCGGTCGGCGCGCTGACCGACGCCCGGTTCACCGAGGTACGGGTGCACCTCGATCCGGGCGATCTGCTCCTCGCGTACACCGACGGGGTAACCGAGGCGAGCGGAGGCCCGGCCCACGCGGAGAAGTTCGGCGAACGCCGGCTGCGCGGCGCACTCGCCGCGGCGGCCGGTCTGCCTCCGGCGGCCCTGGTCGACCGGCTGCTCCAGGTGGTTGACGAGTGGGTGGGCGGGCAGGCCGCCGACGACATCGCCATGCTGGCGGTGTGCGCGTCGACACCGGCCTGAACCCTGCGTTCGACCGTCAGGCGGTCCGCGCCACCGGTGGCTCGCCGGCGGACCAGTCGCGGGTCGGGCCCACCATCCGCTCCGGTCCTGCCCCCCCGCCCTGCCACACCCCTCGGCTCGGCCGGTCCGGGTGCTCCGACGACTTGCGCGCCGGGCCGTCGGGCCTGTCCGGGTCCTGCGGCCATTCGTCTCGCCCGCGCGGAGAGTCCCCGTCGTCCGGCCCGTTGCGCGCCCGCTGCCGACGGGCGACCTCGTCGAACTCCCGCACCCCGCTCATCAGCGCGGCGCGACCCGCCGGGCTCATCGCGGCCAACACGGCGGCCAGCCGCTCCTGACGGTCGTTGCGCAGCTCCGCGAGGAGCCGACGGGCCTCCGGGGTGAGGTGCAGGGAGATTTCCCGCCGGTCGAAGCGCCCCGGCTCACGCTCGAGCATGCCGGCCGCGACCAACCTGTCGCACAGGCGGCTGGCGGAACTCAGCAACATGTCCAGACGGGTGGCGAGCCGGCGTAGGTTGATCCCGTCGTACTGCTCGACCACCATCACCGCCCGTAGTTGGGCACCGGACACCCGGCTGACGGTCGCCTCGCGGGCGGAATCCCAGACGCCCAGCAGGGCACCCGCCGCCGCGTCCAATGCGGCAGCCATACTCGTCGCAGGGTCCGGTGGACCGTTGTTTTCGGCCATGGTGGCCCGAGACTACTCCGAACCCAGAGGTGGTCGAGCTCGGATGAAGGAGGCCTGATGAGCGAACCGGTCAATCGGGCACGACGCACCCTGAACGAGACACCCGCCGACCGTCTCGTGGGTGGGGTCCGCACGGTTCTCGACGAGGCGTACGGGATCTCCGAGGCGGAGCTGTACCAGGTCGACTACCGCCTCGCGGAGCTGCTGCCCCTCACCGAGGGTGACCCTCTCCGGGGCGCCGGCCACCCCGCCTGGCGTGCCTTCGACCACCAGTCCCCCGTTCTGGTCGACGGCGTCGCCTGGTTCCCGGTCAGCATGCGCGGCGAACGCCGGGGAGTCCTGCGCCTGGCACCGGTGATCGACGACCCGGCGGTGCTCGCCGCGCTGGCCGACATCGCCACCTCGCTCGCCCACGAGGTGGCCGCCGTCTCCCCCGGCACCGACGTCTACAGCGTGGCCCGACGCAGTCAGCGGCTCACCCTGGCCGCTGAGATGCAGTGGGACCTGCTGCCCGGCCGGAGCCGGGTCCGTCCCTCGTTCAGCCTGGCCGGGCAGCTCGAACCGGCGTACGCCGTGCGGGGTGACAGCTTCGACTGGTCCGACGACGGGGAACGGCTCTGGCTCTCCACCGTCAACGGCAGCGGTGAGGGTGTCGCGGCATCGCTGCTCACGTCGCTGGGCACCCACGCGCTGCGCAACGCCCGCCGGGCCGGCCTCAACCTGGGCGATCAGGCCGCCCTCGCCGACCAGGCCATCTACGACGAGTACCGGGGCAAGCGGCACCTCTCCGCGCTGCTGATGGAGCTGGACCTGCGCTCCGGGACGGTGACCGTGGTGGACGCCGGCTCACCACGGCTCGTCCTTCTGCGCCGGGGTGAGGTCACCGAACAGCCGCTTGAGGCGCAGTTCCCGCTCGGCATGTTCGAGGCGACCGACTACCACGAGCAGACGTTCACGCTGGAACGCGGTGACCGGCTGTTCGTCGTCAGCGACGGCGTCGTGGACGCCACCGGGCAGAGCATCCGCTACGGCGAGACGGCACTGGACCGGTTCCTGCGGCGGACGGGCCCGATGGAGCCGCTGGACGCCGTCCGGTCGCTCCTCGGCGACCTGCGCGCCTTCGTGGCCGGCGACCTCGTCGACGACGCCGTGGTGGTCTGCCTGGACTGGACCGGCCCGCAGTCGTGAGCGTGCCGGTCAGTACGCGCCACGACTGTTGAGCACCGCGCCGGCGGTCTTCCAGAGGATGGTGAGGTCGGCGGCGAGCGACCAGTTCTCGACGTAGTAGAGATCGAGTCGGATGCCGTCCTCCCAACTGAGGTCGGACCGGCCACTGACCTGCCACAGCCCGGTCATGCCGGGCTTGACCAGCAGTCGCCGGGCCACGTCGCCGTCGTAGCGGGCCACCTCGGACGGGAGCGGCGGACGCGGCCCGACGAGGCTCATCTGGCCCAGCAGGACGTTGACCAGCTGCGGCAGCTCGTCCAGCGACCACTTGCGCAGCAGCCGGCCGACCCGGGTCACCCGAGGGTCGTCGCGCATCTTGAACATCAGGCCGTCGGTCTCGTTGCGGGCCGCCAGCTCGGCGAGCAGCGCGTCGGCGTTGACGACCATCGTCCGGAACTTGAACACCCCGAACTCCTGCCCGCCCCGCCCCACCCGGACCTGCCGGAACAACACCGGCCCGCGGCTGTCCAGTTTGATGGCCAACGCGATGACCGCGATCAGCGGCAGGAGCAGCGCCAGGGCGACCGACGACATCGACCGGTCGACGAAGCCCTTGACCAACTTGCGCGCACCCCGGAACTCGGGCGCCTCGACGTGGATCAGGGGCAGCCCGGCGACCGGGCGGGTGTGGATCCGCGGACCCGCCACGTCGGTGAGCGCGGGGGCCACGACGAGGTCGACGCCGGTGCCCTCCAACTGCCAGCCGAGTCGACGCAGTCGGGTTGCGGTCAGCTCACCGGAGGCGGTCACCGCCACGGTGTCCGCGCCGATCGCGGTCGCCGCCTCCGGGATGCCCCGGAACGAACCCACCACCGGAACGTCACCGAGCCGCTGCGCCACCGGCGCCAGCAGCGCGTCGGGGATGCACGCGCCGACCACCTGGTAGCCGGCGTACGGCTCGCGGCGCAGGGTGTGCACCAGTTCCAGGACGTGTGCGGTGTCGCCGACGACGAGCACCCGGCGGGACCAGCCGGCCCCCTTCGAGCGGGCCCGGTGCAGCCGTTTGCGCGCCGCGAACCGGGCCACCTCCAGACCGACCGTGCCAACCGCGAAGGTGATGCCGAGGAAACCCCGGGAGACTCCGACGTCGGCGATGTAGCCGGCGATGGCGATCGCGCCGGCCAGTCGCAGGCTCGCGGAGCTGACCCGCCGGTACTCGTCCGCCCCGTAGCCGACGACCCGGTCGTCGTAGCATCCGAGCGCCTTGAGGGAGATCAGCCAGGCCAGGACCAGGCCGGGGGCCACCAGCACGTACGGGATCTTGGAGCCGACCGGCTCCTCGTCACCGAACCTGCCGACGTATCCCACGAGCAGCGCGATGATGAGGACGGTGGTGTCCAGCACCACCAGCACCCGGATGTAGGAACGTTCGTCGGCACGGGCCACCAGTCCGCTCGGACGGTCCTTCGGCGGCGCCGAGGTGTCGGCGGGGGTCAACAGTGTCGCGGTCGTCACCGGCCCTCCCACTCTGCTCAGGACGGCCCCGGCCGACGGGTCGGGCCGAAGGCGGGCCGACATTGCCGGAACACGTCGACATCCTGCCCTGACAACTATGACTGCCGATTGCTTCCGACGTATTGCCGTCACTTTTCTTCAATCCCCTGGCCACAAAAGGAACCCGCCGTACCGGCTCACCGGTACGACGGGTTCTTTGTTGCTCAGTGGCGGCTCAGCGCGGGGCTGGGGGGCGCCGCGCGATGGCGGTGAGGAAGATGCTGCCGATCTCGCTCGGGTCCTTGGTGACGAAGACGTCCCCGCCGGTCACCTTCGTGATCGACTCAAGTTCGGCCTTGCTGACGCCCTCACCGATACCGATCATGATGACCTGCACCGGCCGCTCCGGATCGGCGATCTGCTTGAGCTTGGCGAGCAGCTGCTGCTGGTTGATGCCGTTGTCGTCCTCGTTCTTGCCGTCGGTGAACAGCACGATCGAGTTGACCCGGCCGGGCTGCCAGTCCTCCTGCACCGCCTGGTACGCGGCCAGCATCGTGTCGTACAGGCCGGTGTCACCGTTGGACGGCTTGACGGTGGCGAGCGCCCCCTCCAACTGGGCCCGCTGGCCGGAGAGCGGTCCGATCGGCACCAGTTCCTGGTAGTCGCGGTTGCCGACCAACTTCGTGGAGAAGGTCCACAGGCCGATGGACCACGAGTCGTCGAAGAGCCCGAGACCGCGGCGGGCCGCGTCGACGGTGACCTCCTCCCGGCTGCGGTTGTTGGCGCTGGGCACCTCGTCCTTCATCGAGCCGGAGACGTCGATGACGGCGAGCATCCGGCCGGACTGGGTGGCGATCGACCAACTGGACACGACACGCTGTATCGCGGCCGGGTCCAGGCCGCCCGCCGCGGTGCCGCCGGCCGCCGGGGCGGTCGACGCGCCACCGGCCGGGCTCGGCGCGCCCTGCGGGGCGTTGAAGCCGGCACCCCAGTTGCCGTCCGGCCCGCGCAGCGACTGCGCCGCCAGGCGGTCCCGGAACTTCGGCGCGGTGAGCAGCTCGAACAGCACCTTCGCCGCCGCCGCCTTGGTCGGCTCGATGCCGGGCAGCACCGCGTACGGGTAGTCCAGCGGCATCGGCGCCGGCTCCATGTAGAGCGCGGCGAGCGGCACCGGCGGCTTCTTGCTGTTGTACGCGATCACGTCTTCCTCGGACAGCGCCGCCGCACCGAGGCCACTCGCGATGGTGGTCGGGTCCGTGGCGGTCGGGAAGCGGGCGAGGAGGTCGTTGCGGAGCGAGGAGCGACCGGTGGCCAGCGCCCGCAGCGCGCCCACGGTGTTGCGCTGGGCGTCGCCGCCCGCGCCACTGGCGGCCGTGGTCAGCGAGAGCAGGCCGGACAGCCCGGCCGCGTCGCGGGTCGGCTCGACGATTCCGGTACGCAACGGCTTGCTGCTGTTGACCTGCTTGAGCAGATCGGTCCAGGTGAACTTGGCGTTGGGCCAGCCGAGCCGAGTCGCCACCGGCTCGGGCATCGCCACGACGACGGGGCTGCGCGCGATGGAGGCCCCGTTGGTCGGCGCGAATGCCGTGGCGTCCTTCTTGAGACGCAGCAGCCAGGTCGAGGAGTCCGGCACCCAGACGTCCGGGGTGACAGCCGTGCCGCTGGCCTGGCCGACGCCGGCGAGTACGGCACCGTGCTTCGCGGCCACCACGGCGGCCACGTCGACCGGGTCGGATGCCGAGACATCGACGCGAATGCAGGTAGGGCCGACCGCGGCGCCGTCCTTCACCCACTGGGAGGCGGCGGCGTCCACGGCGGGCGCGAGCTCGGTGGCGACCGCCACGGCGAGTCGGATCTCCCCTGAGCAGCTTGGCTGGATCAGCTCCTTATAACCGAACCAGACGCCGGTGGTGACGACGAGAACCGTCGCCATCGCGGCGGCGGCTGCTAGATGGAGTTTCGAACGCATTCGATGGCGGCCTGCAGACACGCTGACCATCTTGCGTATTAGGTGCCGTCTCTGCCACATCCGTTCGGACTAAAGTTACGCAGGAGAAACAGTTGATCACCATTTAGCAACAGAGAGTGACGAATCGGCCCCACGGCGTTGCCAAACCTGTCGCGCTCTCGCATTCGCTTCCGTCATTCCGTCCGCTCACGGCAGGACGCACGTCGGGCTCGCCAGCGGTACGGGCTCGCCCACCGGAGCCGGTACGCCCGTGCTCGGGTCACGTCGGAGCACCCGGACCATGTCCGCCCGCTCGTCGGCGACGTAGAGATGCTCGCCGATCAGCGCGAAGTGTCGCGGCCACTCCCCGCCGGTGTCCACCTCGGACACCAGCGCGGGCAGCTCACCGGTCAGGTCGAAGACGGCGATGGTGCCGATACCGCGGTTCGCGACGTAGAGAAGACGCCCGTCCGGGTCGACAGCGACCTCCGAGGGCTGGACGTGACCGGTCCGCCCGCTGGCGTCGACCCGGCCACGCTGGTGCAGTGACCCGTCCTCGGACAGCTCGTACGCGGTGACCGTGGCGTCCAACTCGCCGACCAGGTAGCAGCGCCGACCGTCGGGGTGACGGGCCAGGTGCCGGGGCCCGACGCCCGGCGCCGTACGCATCCGCGGGCCGCGTGGCACCAGCCGCCCGCTCGCGTTGTCCAGGTCGTACCGGTAGACCGAGTCGGTGCCGAGGTCCACCGCCAGCAGGGGCTCGGAGTCCCGGCCGGGAGAGACCATGTGGGCGTGCGCCCGCTCCTGGCGTTCCGGGTCGGCGCCGTGGCCCTCGTGCACCACGAGATCGGTGCGCTCGCCGGGCACGCCCTGCTCGTCGAGCGGGAAGACCGCGACGCTTCCGCTGCCGTAGTTGGCCGCCACCAGGTGCCCACCGTCAGGCAGCACCGCCAGGTGGCAGGGCTCGGCGCCGCCGGTCGAGAAGCTGCCGAGCGCGTCCAGCGCGCCGTCCGAGGAGACCTGCCAGGCGCTGACCAGACCGTCGGTCAACTCGTTGACCGCGTAGAGCACCGGCCGCGTGGGGTGCCGCGCGAGGAACGACGGCGACGGCGTGACCGCCACCGTGCCGAGCGGGGTCAGTGCTCCGGTGGCCGGGTCGCGGCGTGCGGCGACGATGCCGTCCGCCCGCCCGCCGCTCTGCGCGGTGTAACCCCCGATGTGGACGATCTCGCCCGGACCAGTCACGCTGCACCCCTTCGCCGGCATCCTGGAGTAGATCCAACCAGAGCTGCCCAGGAAGCCGACCGGCTAACCGGCTTTTCGACGCCGGGGCGGTCCGCCGGACACGCGCTGGCGGTTCAGGAGGCCGACACCGGCTCGCCGCGCTGCCGCGCCACGTGCTCGACCAGGGAGATCAACACCAGCTTGCCGGACTGTCGGTCCCGGGCGTCGCAGAGCACCATCGGCACGTCCGGGTCCAGGTCGAGCGCTCGGCGTACGGTCTCCAGGTCGAAGCGACGGGTGTCCTCGAAACAGTTCACCCCCACCACGAACGGGATGCCACGCTGCTCGAAGTAGTCGATCGACGGGAAGCAGTCGGCCAACCGCCGGGTGTCGGCCAGCACCACCGCGCCGAGCGCACCGAAGGCCAGTTCGTCCCAGAGGAACCAGAACCGGTCCTGGCCGGGGGTGCCGAACAGGTACACCTGGAGGTCGTCGTTGATGGTGATCCGACCGAAGTCCATCGCCACCGTGGTGGTGGTCTTACCCTCCACCCCCGAGAGGTCATCGGTGCCGATGCCGGCGTCGGTCAGCACCTCCTCGGTCTGCAACGGCCGGACCTCGCTCAACGCGCTCACCAGCGTCGTCTTGCCGGCGCCGAAGCCCCCCGCGATGAGGATCTTCAGTGCCAGCGGAACGGTGACGGCTGAGCCCGCATGGTCATAGCGCACGGAGTCCACTGACCACCGCCTTGAGGATGTCGTCGTTGGGAAGATCGCGGCTGGCCGGCGGTTCGTGCACCGCGACCAGGCCCTGCGCGAGGAGGTCGCCGAGCAGCACCCGGATCACACCGACCGCGAGGTCCAGCTCGGCCGCCAGCTCGGCCACCGACACCGGGTGTCCGGCCAACGCGACCAACCGCCGGTGCTCCGGCGGCAACTGCGGGTGGGCCGCCGGGTCGAGGTCCGCGGCGGCCAACACGAACGCGACCAGGTCGAAGCCGTCGGCCCCGGAGCGCACCCGGCCGCCGGTGAGCGTGTACGGACGGACCACCGGGCCCGCGTCGCCGTCCAGCCACTCGTGCTGGGGGCCGGGCGGCTCAGCCCGCATCACCGACGCCCGCGGGCGGTCGGGCCGACGCGGTCAGGTTCTCCCCGACACGGATGACCAGCATCGCCATCTCGTACGCGACCAGGCCAATGTCCGCGTCCGCGTCGCTCACCACGGCCAGGCAGGCGCCCTGGCCGGCGGTGGTGACGAAGAGGTACGCCGATTCCATCTCCACCACGGTCTGCCGGACCGGACCACCGTCCACGTGGTGGCTCGCGCCCCGAGCCAGGCTGGAGAAGCCGGCGGCGAGCGCGCAGAGGTGCTCGGCGTCGGCGCGTTCCAACTCGGCCGAGGAGCCGAGCAGTAGTCCGTCGGCGGAGAGCACGACCGCCTCCCGGGCGGCCGGCACCCGCTGCACCAGCTCGTCGAGCAACCAGTCGAGGCTGGCGCTCTGCTTCGTCGTTTCCCGCACTAGGCGTCCCTCTCAGTCACTGTCGGTTCGAAGGCCTTCGGGGGCGCGGAGGATCCCGAATCGGCAGCGGACCCGGTCTCCGGGGTCGCCGCGGATCGCTGAGCCGGGACCGCCGTCGGCGCAGCGGCCGGGATCGCCGGCGCTGCGGAGGGCGGAGGCGCGGGGGCGGAGGTCGGAGCCGCCGGGGCGACCACGGTCGCCCGACCCCGGGCGGTGCCGGCCTGCAGGGACGCCATCACCCGGCGTACCTCCTCCGGCGAGCGGGGCGACGGCGTGTCGGCGGCGGCGGGCCGGGGCAGGGCGTTGGGGGTACGTCGCCGTACCCGCCGGGGCAGCCCCTCCAGGTCGTCCGCCGTCCCGTCGGAGGGCAGCTCGTCCGTGGCGGCCGGCAGATCGGACGCCAGGCCCGTGGGCAGGACGAGGGTGGTCGGGTCACTGGTGACGACCGGGGCCGAGGTGGTACGACCGGCGCGCGACCGGGGTGCCGTCGTCCGGCGTACGGGTCGGGTCAGTCGCCGGTCACCGGGCGCGGCGTCGAGCGACGCCGGGTCGGGGCCGGCCGGTGGCTCGGCGGTGACCAGGTCGGTGGGGATCAGCACCACGGCGGTGACGCCGCCGTCCTCGGGGGACCGCAGTCGCACGCGTACGGAGTGCCGCGCCGCCAGCCGGGCCACCACGAACAGACCGAGGCGGGCGCTCTGCGCCGGATCGAACTCGGGCGAGCTGGTCAGCCGGGTGTTGGCGTTCTCGAGCGCGGTGGCGGACATGCCCAGCCCCTGATCGGTGACCGACAGGACGTACCCGTCGGCGACCTGCTCCCCGGTGATGGTCACCCGCGTGTCCGGCGGGGAGAAGGCGGTGGCGTTCTCGACCAGCTCGGCGAGCAGGTGGATGATGTCGCCCACCGCCCGGCCCAGCACACCGGCCGGCTGTACGACGGTGATGTCCACCCGGTCGTACGCCTCGACCTCGCTGATCGCCCCGCGGACCAGGTCGACCATCGCGACCGGGTTGCGCCACCCCCGGCCCGGCGCGGAGCCGGCCAGGATGACCAGGTCCTCGGCGTGCCGGCGGAGCCGGGTGGCCAGGTGGTCCACCTGGAACAGCTCGGCCAGCTCGTCCGGGTCCTCGGCGCGGCGCTCCATCCGGTCCAGCAGGTGCAACTGCCGGTGCACCAGGCCCTGGCTGCGGCGGGCGATGTTGAGGAACACCTCGTTGAGCCCTCGGCGCAGGGTGACCTCGTCCACGGCTGCCTGCACGGCGGTGCGCTGCACCTCGGTGAAGGCCCGCCCGACCTCGCCGATCTCGTCGTGGCCGTACTCCAGGGGTGGCGCCTCCCGGGCGACGTCGACGTGCTCGCCGCGACGTAGCCGCGCCACCACGTCGGGCAGCCGGTGCTCGGCCAGTTCGAGGGCGGCGGTACGGACTCCGCTGAGCCGCCGGACCAGGGTGCGGCCGACGCGCAGCGCCACCAGCACCGAGACCACGACGGCGACGAGACCGAGCACCCCGGCGGCGGCGAGCCGGACCAGGATCCCGACCGCCATCGGCACCGAGCGGTCGGTGAGGTTGTCGGCCTCGGCCAGCTCGAAGTCGCGCAACTCCTGCTGCACGGCGTCGTGGCTGGCCTGCCACACGGCGGCGTCCACCGGTGGCCGACCGGACCGGTTGGCACCGATCAGCGCGTCCTGCATGGCCCGCAGGCTGGTGAAGTCGGGACTCTCGGTCAGCCGCTGGTACGCGGCGCGTGCGGTCTCGGGCAGGTCTGCCACCGCGCTCTCGGTGAGCCATCGCTGGTTGCCGATGGTTTGCACGAGCAGCGCGTGCTCTCCGTTGGCGAACTTCCCGGCGGTCAGCACACCGGCCAGCATCGCGTCGGTCTGGCCCAGCAGCTCGCGGGAGCGGCCCAGCGTGGTGAGGGCCAGCGCCTGCCGGTTGATGGCGGGGTCACTCAGGTTCGCCAGGGCGGAGAACGCCTGGAAGGCCGCCGAGACCATGCCGCTGTAGAGGCCGATCGCGCCCGCGCGGTCCATCATCCCGTCGTCGATGAAGTCCCGTCCGGTCGGCAGCGCCGCCAGGGCGGTGACCAGCCGGTCGACGCGGTCCTCCAGCAGGTCGTCGGCGGCGGAACGCAACGCCTCCCCGTCGACCCGGCGACGCAGCTCGGCGACCGCCCGGTCGGTACGCAGGCGCTGCTCGGCCAACGCGGGCAGTTCGGTGTCGCCGGCGAGCTGCACCACCGAGAGGCGACGCTCGCGTTGCAGCTCGGTGACCACCGCCTCGCCGGGGCGTCCCAGGTCGTAGAGGAGGGTGCGCGCGGAGAGCAGGTTCAGGGCGGGGCCGAAGGTCAACGTCGTCGCGAAGATCCACAGCGCGAGGAGCGCGGTCACCGGCGCGACGACCAATGCGGTCAGCTTCGAGCGGATAGGCCAGTCGCGGGTTCTCATCAGACCTCGCCCGTCAAGGGTGGCAGGAGGGGCGCCGGCACCGCCGGGCAGCGCGCTCGCCGGTCGCGTACCCGGTCGTCGGGCCGGGCACCGGCGCGCGCGCCTTGGGCAGGATACGTAATCACGCCCGGTTGCACTACCGCCGTCGAACGGCGTCCGGGCTGCGGAGCGCGCCTCGCGAGTACGGCAAGCGCCCCGCTGTCGCGCTCCCCGGGGCGCTGGTGCTGGGCGGGAAAGGATCAGACGTTGCCGGCGATGCCGTACGACGGGGGCCAGTCCGCCAACGCGGACTATCTGGAATGAGTCAGGTTTCTGTCAGCTACCGCCACGCCGGACCGTGATCGGCAAGGAAAGTCCCCCGGATCGGGATTGGCGATCAGTACGCGGAGGGAATACCAGATGACGAAGGAGGAGCCCATGTCGCCCACGCAGATAGTCGTCATCGTGCTCGTCGTGCTGGTGATCATCGCGGCGATCGCCGTGGCCGTCCGGACGATCGGTCGCCGCCGCGCGCTGCAGAGCCGGTTCGGACCGGAGTACGACCGGGTGGTGCAGGAGCAGGAGAGCCGGTCCGCCGCGGAGCGTGAGCTACGCGACCGGGAGCGCCGGCACGCCGAGCTCACGCTCACCCCGCTCAGCCCGGAGTCGCGGGCGCGGTACGCCGCCGCCTGGGAGGAGCTCCAGATCCGCTTCATCGACTCGCCGGGTGAGACCGTGGGCGACGCGGACGAACTGGTCACCCGACTCATCGAGGAGCGGGGCTACCCGACCGGTGACTTCTCCGACCAGATCGCCCACCTCTCCGTCGAGCACGCCCGCACCCTGACCAACTACCGGGACGCGCACGAGATCCACCTGCGCAACTCGCGGGGTGAGGCGAGCACCGAGGAGCTGCGTCAGGCGGTCGTGCACTACCGGGCCCTCTTCGCCGACCTGCTCGGCGAGGAGCCCGTCGGTCAGGGCACACCCGAACAGCGTTCCCACCCGGACACTCCGCACGACGCCACGAGCCGCTGAGGAGGCCACCGATGCGCCACGAAGAGCAGCAGGTGAGCAACGACCATCCGGAGGCCGTCCGGTCCGCGCCGGTGCCGGTCCCGCCGACCGGTGACCGGGCCGCCCACTCGGACGTACCCGAGGACTCCCTGGACGACCGGGGCACCTTCGACGATCCGACCATCGGCGACGAACGGAGCGCCGACGACGTCCCGACCACCGACCACGAGGGGGCCAACGGCACCGATCCGGACGTCCGGCATGACCGGGCCGACGACGAGGGTGGCTTCCACGAGCCGGGTCCGCTGCCGACCGCGTTCGGCGCCACCACGGTCGCCGACGCGGTGGCCGCGTCCGCCCTGGCCAGCCCACGCCCGCAGGACCAGCCCGACCCGCGGGCCGAGCGGACCGCCGCGCCGGGCGACGGCGCCGAGGACGGCGAGCGGGAGGGCCTGCGCGCCGACCCCACCGCCGAACTGCACCGCCGCGACGGCTTCGCGGAGACCGACGGTGACACGACACCGGACGCCGACGAGGCGGCCGACCTGGACATCGACGACCGACCGGACCGGACCGACAGCGCGCGAACCGTCGTCGTGCCGGGGAGCACGGAGGGCGCGCCGGAGCGCCGGAGCGACCTGACCGACTGGGAGGGCGATCCGGACGCGGCCACGGCGGGCGCGGCCGGCTACGGCAGCGCGTCGCCGGAGCTGGTGGACCCGGACGCGGACGGCGAACCGGTCGTCGCCGCAACCTCGCTGGAGTCGGCCGGCACCTCGCGACCCGCCGGATCCACCGTCGCCACCGACGCGGCCACGCTCCTGGACGGGGACACCGCACAGGGTTTCCGGGACCGCTGGCGGGACGTGCAACTACGGTTCGTCGACGACCCGCACGCTGCGGCGGGCGAGGCGCAGGCCCTGGTCGAGGAGGCCATCCAGGCACTCGCCTCGGCGCTCGCGGCGCAGAAGAACACGCTGGGCGGCTGGCAGGACGCCGGCTCGGCGGACACCGAGCAACTGCGCATGGCGGTCCGTAACTACCGGGACTTCCTGGACCGCGTTCTGGGTCGCTGAGACGACACGATCGCAAGGGGCACTCCGGCCTGCGGGTCGGGGCGCCCCTTCGCGTGCGTGGACATCGCACGAGTGGGGGTGAATACACCGACCGCGACGCAGAGGCGTGAAACCTCGCGGAGCGGGTAATAGGGCGCGCGCATCGATTGCGGTGCCCACGTCGGACGAGGGGTGACGAGATGGACGGCGGCGGCCTCCGGCTCAACATGAACGGGCTGGACTACCTGATCCTCGCGCTGTACTTCGTCACCGTCCTCGGGGTCGGCTTCGCCGCCCGCCGGGCGATCCGGACCAGCGTCGACTTCTTCCTCTCCGGCCGTTCCCTGCCGGCCTGGGTGACCGGCCTCGCCTTCGTCTCGGCGAACCTCGGGGCACTGGAGATCATCGGCATGGCGGCCAACGGCGCCCAGTACGGCGTCATGACGGTCCACTACTACTGGATCGGCGCGGTGCCGGCGATGGTCTTCCTGGGCATCGTGATGATGCCCTTCTACTACGGCTCCAAGGTCCGCAGCGTCCCCGAGTACCTGCGGTTGCGCTTCAACCGACCGACCCACCTGCTGAACGCGCTCAGCTTCGCCGTCGCCCAGGTGCTGATCGCCGGTGTGAACCTCTACGCGCTGGCCCTGGTCATGCAGGCGCTGCTCGGCTGGCCGCTCTGGACGGCGATCGTGGTGGGCGCGGCGATCGTGCTGGCGTACATCACCATCGGTGGCCTGTCCGGGGCCATCTACAACGAGGTGCTCCAGTTCTTCGTCATCCTGGCCGGCCTCATCCCGGTCACGGTGATCGGTCTGGTCAAGGTCGGCGGCGTGAGCGGTCTGATGGACGCGGTCCGCGACTCGAAACTCGGCGAGGCGGGTCTGCACGCCTGGCAGGACACCGCCAGCACCGACAACCCCCTCGGCGCGCAGTGGATCGGCATCGTCTTCGGGCTCGGTTTCGTGCTCTCGTTCGGCTACTGGACGACGAACTTCGCCGAGGTGCAGCGGGCCCTGTCGGCCAAGAACATGAGCGCCGCCCGGCGTACACCGATCATCGCCGCGTACCCGAAGCTGTTCATCCCGCTGGTCACGATCATCCCCGGCCTCGTCGCCCTGGTGACGGTCAAGGGCCTCGGTGCGGAGAGCGGCGACCTGCAGTACAACAACGCCATCCCGCTGCTGATGCGGGACCTGCTGCCCAACGGCGTGCTCGGGGTGGCGGTCACCGGCCTGCTCGCGTCGTTCATGGCCGGCATGGCGGCCAACGTCAGCGGCTTCAACACCGTCTTCACCTACGACATCTGGCAGTCGTACGTCCGACGCGGCCGTTCCGACGACTACTACCTCCGGATCGGCCGGTGGGCGACCGTCGCGGCCGTGGTGATCGGCATCGGGACAGCGTTCATCGCCTCCGGGTTCAGCAACATCATGAACTACATCCAGGCGCTCTTCTCCCTGTTCAACGCGCCGCTGTTCGCCACCTTCATCATCGGCATGTTCTGGAAGCGGATGAGCGCCCTCGCGGGCTTCTGGTCGCTGCTGCTCGGCACCCTGGCGTCGCTGGCGACGTACCTGCTCTACAAGGGCGGCGTCATCGGCTTCAACTCCGACCTGGAGGAGAGCTTCTGGGGCGCCGGCATCGCGTTCGTCACCGTGGCGGTGGTCGCCGCCATCCTCACCCCGCTCACCGCGCCCAAGCGCGACGAGGATCTGCGCGGACTGGTCTACGGGATGGGCGGCGTCGACCTGAAGGGCGACGTGCTCGCCGGGGACGCCGTCTGGTACCGCTCCCCCGTGCTGCTCGGCCTGGTCGCGGTCGCGCTGGCCGCACTCTTCTACATCCCGGTCTTTTAGGAAAGGAGTCGGCAGATGAGCAACGACGGCCAGCCGGCGCAGGACCCGCTGATCGACGAGACACAGTCGGAGGAGCGTCGCTCCGCCGCCGCCCGTCTGTTCGACATCCGTCGCGTGATCGGTGGGCTCTTCGTGGCGTACGGGATCATCGTGACGCTGATCGGCATCTTCGACAGTCGAGCCGAGATCGACAAGGCCGAGGGTGTCCGCATCAACCTGTGGGCCGGCCTGGTGATGCTCGCCTTCGGGCTGGTCATGCTGCTCTGGCAGTGGCTGCGGCCGGCGGAGGCGCCTTCCGCGAACGAGCCCCAAGCCGACCACTGAACCCCGGTCCGCCGCCGGCGCCGTCCACCGGGACGGCGCCAGTGCCGCGCATGGGCACCCGCGCACGGGGTACGCGACGGGGATCAGGCACCGTGTCGGACACAGGAGGCAGGACCATGACCGATCGCGACCGCCGACCGCTGGAGGAGAGCCCGCAAACGGCCGCTGCGGTGGACGACGACAGCACCGTGCCGGAGCTGCGGACCGGGGGTGGCCCCGACCGCGACACGCCGACCTTCACCGAGCCCCGCGAGCGGCAGCCGGACCTCGCCCCGGACACCGACGACCTGCTCGGCGACCCGTACGCCGCCGGGACCGGCGCGACCGGGACGGGCACCGGCGCGGGCGGCGACAACATCCGTACCGGCGCCGAGCAGCCCTGGGAACCGGAGGACCTGGTGATGGCCCGTGGGCAGGACCTCACCCCGGAGAACCTGGACAAGGCCCGTCGCGACCTGGCCGAACACGGCCGCGCGGCGATCGAACGCACCGTGCCCTGACCCGGGACAGACGCGGAAAAGGGGGTCCCCGGCCCGACCGTGATGGTCGGACCGGGGACCCCGGGGAAACCTGCCTCCGGCAGTGCCTCACCTACTGCCGGAGGCAGGTTGGCGCGTGAGCTACCCGATCAGAGCGCCGGGTAGGCGTTCTGCATGAGCTCCCGGAACTGGGCCGAGAACCACGCACCGGAGATCGGCGCGTTCGCCAGCGCCCCGGTCGGGTTGTTGCCGTTACGGGCGTTGCCGCCGTACGTCGGGTCGCACATCCGGTCGAAGCCCTTGCCCTCGTTGTTCGGGATCTCCGCGCTGGAGCCGTCCGACTCACCCGGGGGCTTCACCCAGACGTAGGCGTCGATACCCGTGGCCGGGTTCGCCCGGGGCCGCTCGCCGAGACCAGCGCCGGCCTGGTTGCACCAGTTGCCGGCGTGCGCCCGGCGGTCGATCCGGCCACCGTTGACGTACGTGTCGACGCTGGTCGTCGCGCCCGGGCCGGTGGGCCGGTTGGCGCCGCCCCAGCCGTTGCGGGACGTGTCGATCAGCATGCCGATGTTGGAGTTGAAGCCAACCGAGATCAGCTTGGTCCGGAACGCCTGGGCGAACGACAGCTCGTCGACGTAGTAGTTCCAGTCGACCCACTTGGACTGCCGCACCGTCTGGCCGTTGACGTTGTCGGTGATCTTGAAGTTCGGCTCGACGAGCGCCGAGTAGTTCGCGGTGTTGGTGATGAAGCCGTGCACGTTGTTGACCGTGCTGCCGGAGGCGACGGCGGCGGTCTTCAGGATGTCGGCGGTCGGGCCGAAGTTGCTGTCCCAACCGAGCCAGCCGTGGTGCCCGGCGTCGATGTAGTTGTAGACGTTGCCGATCGCGCCCAGCTTGGCGAGGGCGTAGCCGACGCCGTTGACGTACGCGCCGTTGGCCTTGACCGTGTCACACATGACCGTGCCGCCAGCCTGACCGGACGTGTTGGTCACCAGGTTCGGCAGCGAGTCGATCTCGATGACGTTGATGATCCGCAGGTTCCGGTACTTCGAGTCGCTCTGGATCGCGGCGATCGGGTCGATGTACTCGGACTTGTAGCGGGGCAGCTCGTTCGGGCCCAGCTCGCCGTTCGAGGCGAGCGCGGAGCAGTCGCGGCCGGGCAGGTTGTAGATCACGAACTGGATGTAACCGGCGCCCTGACGCAGCGCCTCGTCCAGGTGGTCCTTCACCCCGAAGGCACCGTTGGAGCTGCTGTTCGGCGTGCCGTTGATCGCGGCGATCCGGTCCAGCCACACGGCGGTGGGGTTGTTCGAGACGCGGCTACCGCCGGGCTCGGCGTCCGCCTTGGCCTTCCACTCCGGGTTCACGTACCCGGGCACACCGGCGTACGGGTTGTCGACCTTGGTCCCGGGGGGCGGGGTGGTCGGCGGCGGTCCCGTCGTGGGCGGCGGGCTCGTGGGGGGAGGCGTGGTGGGGGGAGGCGTGGTGGGCGGAGGCGTGGTGGGCGGAGGCGTGGTGGGCGGCGGGGTGGTCGGGTTGCCGGTGCCACCGTTGCAGACCACACCGTTCAGGGTGAACGAGGTCGGCTTCGGGTTGCTGCCACTCCACGCGCCGTTGAACCCGATGCTCGTCGTCGCACCGGTGCCGAGGGTGCCGTTGTAGGACATGCTGCGGGCCGTGACCTGGCTGCCGGACTGGGTGTACGTGGCCGACCAGCCCTGCTGCACGCGCTGGCTGGAGTTGGGGAAGGTCCAGCCCAGCGTCCAACCGTTGACCGGGTCGCCGAGGTTCTTGATGGTGATGTTGGCGGTGAAGCCACCCTGCCAGTCATTGGTCGTGTACGCGATGTCGCACTGCGTCGCGGCCTGCGCCGCGGTGACCGGGATCGTCACCAGCCCGCCGGCGACCAGAACGCCCGCGCCGGCGAGCGCGAGGGTCCGGCGGGGGCCGGACAGCCTTCTCCACACATTCATGCCACTGATCTCCTTGGGCGAGACCGGGCCCGCGTACGGCCCGGCGAGACGGCCCGGCGGGCGTCCTGCACGGACGGCCTCCGGCGCCACGGGATTCTTTGGGGTGCCCGACCCGGACGGGCGGTGGTGGTGATTGGTGGTGATTGGCCGGCGCGTGGCCGACCGATCGGCGGCCAGATGTCGTCCGGTGAACCGGATGCCCTCGACGCCCCGCCTGCGCGGTGTGGCTCCCCCGAACCGCGTGCGCCGATTCTTGCATGGGAGCGCTTCCATGGCAATGGTTCGATGCGCCGGCACCCTCGACTCGGACGATACCCCCGAGGTGACGCGGGTGGCACCAGTCATCCGTTAACGGTCGAGCCCGGCTCGTATCGCGCGGCGAGTCGGGAATGCCGCGACCGACCCGGCCGGGCGGTGAGCGCCCGGCGCGGCACGGCGAGCAAAGAAAGCCGCGTATCACTCCTTCGCCTCTTACCACCAGCAAAGGTCAAAACGCGAATCTTTCACTTCATAAGTCGTGAAACGGTCTAACGTCGGTCTTAGCTCGGTTGTCGCCGGGCTCAGGACAACAGGGATGGAGTGACGCAGGTCATGGCTAAGAAGATGCTCGGGAAGGTCGTTGCGGGCGCCGCCCTCGGTGGCGCGTCCCTCCTGGTGTTCGCGCCGGGGATCGCGTTCGCTGACGGTCACCACGACGAGGACGGCAAGGTCTACGCCAAGCCGCACATCGTGAAGGCCGGCGACGAGGTCAAGCTCCTCGAGATCTGCCCGGATCGCCAGGAGCACGCCTACGTGTGGTCCAAGGTCACCGGCAAGGTCAAGCTCGAGCCGGCGCGCGACGACCGGGGCGAGGACCGCGGCGAGTGGAGCGAGGAGGACGACTCCTACGACCACGACGACAAGGGCAAGGACGAGCACGGCAAGGACGACAAGGGCAAGGACCACGAAGGCAAGGGCGACGAAGGCAAGGACGACAAGGGCAAGGACGACAAGGGCAAGGACGACAAGGGCAAGGGTGAGCACGGCGACGCCCAGCCCGGCGGCCAGGGCGGTGGCGCTGCCGCCGACGCCTACGAGGACGAGGACAGCAAGGACTGGAAGGGCGAGGAGCACGGCCAGGACGCCCAGGACGACGAAGGCAAGAAGGACTGGGAGTCCAAGGACGAGGACAAGAAGGACTGGGAGTCCAAGGACGAAGACAAGAAGGACTGGGAGTCCAAGGACGAAGACAAGAAGGACTGGGAGTCCAAGGGCCACGACTACGGCTCGGACGACGAGTACGGCTCGGACAAGAGCTGGGAGTCCAAGGGCCACGAGTCCGAGGACAGCGACTACGGCTCCGACGACGAGTACGGCTCGGACAAGAGCTGGGAGTCCAAGGGCCACGAGTCCGAGGGCCACGACTACGGCTCCGACGACGAGTACGGCTCGGACAAGAGCTGGGAGTCCAAGGGCCACGAGTCCGAGGACAGCGACTACGGCTCGGACAAGGGCTGGGACAAGGGCGGCCGCGACGACGAGCGCGAGTTCGTCTACTACGGCGAGGCCAAGGTCGACAAGGACGCCAAGCCGGGTCGCTACGAGCTCAAGGGCTCGTGCGGCGAGGGCGAACTGGTCGTCCTGCCCCACGGCGGGGTCGACGGTGGTGACGGTGGCGTCAGCACCGGCACCGACCGTGGCCTGGCCACCGGCGGCGCGAGCCTGCTCGGCGCTGCCGCGCTCGGCGGGATCGTGCTGATGCGTCGTCGGCGGACCGATGGTTCGCTCGCCTGACGTGACGGCGACACCGGCCGGCGGCCGTCACGGGAGACCGTGGCGTGCCGCCGGCGCGGCCGTCGTCGTCACCCTCGCCATGATCGGCGCCGGCATGATCGGCGCCTCGTTGCAGACCACGCCCGCTGCCCGACCCCCACAGCCACTGGCCCAGGCCGGCCCCGAGGTCACGGGGTCGGCGGTCCCCGACAGCGACATCCCACCCGTCGACGGCGAAGCCGCGCCGACCGCTCTGACCCGGTCCGCTCCGACCACCATCGAGATCCCCCGGATCGGCGTCGACGCGACGATCATGTCGCTGGGCACCAACCCGGACGGCACCGTCCAGGTCCCCCCGCTGGAGCAGGCCGACCAGGCTGGTTGGTACGAGCCGGGTGCCAGCCCCGGTGAGACCGGTAACGCGGTCATCGTCGGGCACGTGGACTCGGCGAAGCTCGGCCCGGCCGTCTTCTTCGACCTCGGCGCGCTCGTGCCCGGTGACACGATCACCGTGCGGCGGGCGGATGGCCAGCCGGCGACGTTCCGGGTCGACTCGGTGAAGTCGTACCCGAAGACGTCCTTCCCCACCGAGTTGGTCTACGGGCCGAACGACCGGCCCGGCCTGCGGGTGGTGACGTGCGGCGGCCAGTTCGACGAGACCGTGCGCAGCTACCCCGACAACGTGGTCGTCTTCGCCACCCTGGCGGCGTGACCAACCCGTACACGAAGCGGTCCGGCCGGTCGGGTCATCCCGACCGGCCGGACCGCGTCCGGCGTAGTGACTCAGACGGCGGCGGAGGTCCGCACCAGGGTGCGGATCTGGCGCAGCAGCACGGACAGGGCAGCGAGATCCGCCCGCGACTCGTCGAACTCCCCCATCGCCTGGCGGGCCCGGTGGATCGACGTGGCGTTCGACTGCTCCCACTGCTGCACCCGCTCGTGCGGCGGCAACTCGTCCCCGGTGGAGTCGAGCACCTCGGCGGTGAGCGCGGCCAACGCGGCGTACAGGTCGTAGCGCAGCGCCATCCGCGCGAGGGTCTGCCAGCGGTCCTCCCGCGGCAGCAGGGAGATCTTCGACAGCAGCGAGTCCACCCGGAACAGGTCGGAGAGCACGAAGTAGACCGAGGCCACCTCGCCGACGTCCCGTCTGCTGCGGGTCGCCGTCTCCACCACGTCCATCAGACCGAAGCTGTACATCAGCCGGGTCGCGCGTTCCGCCAGCTCGCGGGGCAGCCCACGCTCGGTCATCGAGTCGATGTGCGCGGCGATGCCCTGGCGCTCGTTGCCGTAGAACAGCTCCTCCAGCCCCGGCAACAGCCGGGTGACGCCGTCCCGCAACCGGGCGATCTCGGCCGGCACGTCGATCGGCGAGCGCCGGTTGGACACCAGCCACCGCACCGCCCGGTCGAGCAGCCGACGGGTGTCCAGGTAGACGCTCGTCTGCAACTCGGGCGCGACCTTGTTGTCCAGCGCCTCGACCGCGTCCCACAGGTCACGCAGGCCGAACACCTCGCTGACCACCACGTACGCGCGGATCACGTCCGCCGCGCTGGCCGCCGTCTCCTCGACCACCCGGAAGATGAACGAGATCCCACCCCGGTTGATCGCCTCGTTGACGAGCACGGTGGTGACGATGTCCCGGCGCAGCCGGTGCCGGCCCATCCGGTCGGCGAACCGCTCACGCATGGGCGTCGGGAAGTAGTTGACCAGCACATCGGTCGTCCACTCCTCGTCGGCCAGACCATCGGTGAGGATCTCCCGCTCCAGGACGATCTTCACATACGCGAGCAGCACCGCGAACTCCGGCGCGGTCAGCCCGGACTCGCTGCGAACCGCCAACTCCTCGTCCGGCGGCAGCGCCTCCAGGGCCCGGTCCAACCCGCCGGACCGCTCCAGCTCGTTGATCATCCGGCGGTGCACCGGGAGCAGCGAGGCGGCCTGCGCCTGGGCGTTGTTGATCGCCCGAGCCTGGTCGTAGTTGTCCCGCAGGACCAGCTCGGCGACCTCGTAGGTCATCCCGGCCAACAGCTCGTCCCGCTCGGCGGTGGTCAGCTCGCCGTCGGCCACCGCCGTGTTGAGCAGGATCTTGATGTTCACCTCGTGGTCGGAGGTGTCCACACCGGCCGCGTTGTCGATGAAATCGGAGAAGATCCGGCCGCCGGTCAACGCGTACTCGATCCGGCCGAGCTGGGTCCAGCCCAGGTTGCCGCCCTCGCCCGCGACCCGGCACCGCAGGTCGCGCCCGTCCACCCGGATCGCGTCGTTGGACTTGTCGCCCACCTCGGCGTTGGTCTGGGTGGACGCCTTGACGTAGGTGCCGATGCCGCCGTTCCAGAAGAGATCCACCGGGGCGGTGACGATCGCCTTCATCAGCTCCTGCGGCGACAACTGCGTGACCTCGCCGTCCAGGCCGATGGCCGCCCGGACCTGCGGCGTGATCGGGATGGACTTCGCGGTACGCGGGAAGATGCCACCGCCGGCCGAGATCAGCTCCGGGTTGTAGTCCTCCCAGGAGGAGCGGGGCAGGTCGAACAGCCGCCGCCGCTCCGCGTACGAGGTGGCGGCTTCCGGGTCCGGGTCCAGGAAGATGTGCCGGTGGTCGAACGCGGCCACCAGCCGGATGTGCTCCGAGAGCAGCATCCCGTTGCCGAACACGTCGCCGGACATGTCGCCGACGCCCACCACCGTGAAGTCCTGGGTCTGGGTGTCCAGGCCCAGCTCCCGGAAGTGCCGCTTCACGGACTCCCAGGCGCCACGGGCGGTGATGCCCATCTTCTTGTGGTCGTAGCCGGCCGAACCGCCGGAGGCGAACGCGTCGCCCATCCAGAAGTTGTGCGCCAGCGAGATCTCGTTGGCGATGTCCGAGAACGTCGCCGTGCCCTTGTCCGCCGCGACCACCAGGTACGGGTCGTCGCCGTCGTGCCGGACCACGTCGTCGGGCGGCACGATCTGCCCGCTGACGATGTTGTCGGTGACGTCGAGCATCGCGCCGACGAACTCCTGGTAGCAGGCGACCGCCTCGTCGCGGTCCCCCGGCTTCTGCTTCAGCACGAAGCCGCCCTTGGCGCCCACCGGCACGATCACCGTGTTCTTCACCATCTGCGCCTTGACCAGGCCCAGCACCTCGGTCCGGAAGTCCTCCCGACGGTCGGACCAGCGCAACCCGCCCCGGGCCACCGGCCCGAACCGCAGGTGCACGCCCTCGAACCGGGGCGAGTACACGAAGATCTCGAACTTCGGTCGGGGCGCCGGCAGGTCCGGGATGGCCTGCGGATCGAGCTTGAACGCCACGTACGCCTTCGGCCGCCCGCCGACCGGCTTCTGGTAGAAGCTGGTCCGCAGGGTCGCCTCGATCAGCGTCAGGTACGAGCGCAGGATCCGGTCCTGGTCGAGGCTCGCCACGTCGTCGAGCGCGCCCCGGATCGTCTCCACCAGCTCGCCGCTGCGTTGCTGCCGCTGCTCGGCGCTCAGCTCACCCGGCGCGAACCGGGTCTCGAACAGCTCCACCAACAGGCTGGCGAGCTTCGGGTACGCGATGAAGGTCTGCTCCATGTAGTCCTGCGAGAAGACCGTGCCGGCCTGCCGCAGGTACTTCGCGTACGCCCGCAGCACCACCACCTGCCGCCAGGTCAGTCCGGCGCGCAGCACCAGCTCGTTGAACCGGTCCACCTCGGCCTCGCCGCGCCAGGCCGCCGCGAACGCGTTCTCCACGTGCGGACGGACCTCGGCCAGCTCGTGGTGCCCCTCGGGCAGCATCAGACCGAAGTCGTACAGGTAGACCCGACCGTCGATCCGGTCCACCTCGTACGGGTGCTCGTCGACCACCCGTACGCCGAGCGAGTGCAGCACGGGCAGCACGGCGGAGAGCATCATCGGCTCCCCGTACCGGTAGACCTTGAACCGCACGTTCATGTCGTCGGGCAGGTCGGCGCCCGGCACGCGGGTGCCCGGCCGGGGCGCGAGCTGCTTGCGGAACAGGTGCATCTCGATCTGGCCGGGCTCCTCCAGCAGCTCCAGCTTGGCCAGGTCCTTCATCGCCTCGTACGGCGTGTGCCCGTCCTTGTAGCCCTCCGGGAACGCGTCGGCGTACCGGGCGAACAGGTGCTTGGCCTGCTCGTCGCCGAGCTTGCGCTCCAGCACCAGCCGGTAGTCGTCGTCCCAGAGCCGGGTCGCGTCGGCCAGCTCCTCGGCCAACAGGTCGGCGTCGATCTCGCCGGGCGGCCGGGTCGGGTCGGTGCGGACGATGAAGTGGATCCGGGCGAGCATCGACTCGGTGACCCGGGTCGTGTAGTCCACCCCGACACCGTTCAGCTCACGCAGCAGGATGTCCTGCATGCGCAGCCGGTTCTGCGTCGTGAACCGGTCGCGGGGCAGGTAGATCAGACAGGAGATGAACCGCCCGTACGCGTCGCGGCGCAGGAACACCCGCAACTGCCGGCGACCCGCCATCCGCAGCACGCCGATCACCGCGTGGTACAGGTCGTCGGTCTTGATCTGGAACAGCTCGTCGCGCGGGTAGGTCTCCAGGATCTGGAGCAGGTCCTTGCCGGAGTGGCTACGCCGGCTCAGGCCGGAACGGTCGAGCACCTCGGCGACCTTGCGTCGCACCACCGGCAGTTCCCGGACGCTGGTCCGGTACGCGGCGGTGGAGAACAGCCCCAGGAAACGCCTCTCGCCGATGACCTCGCCGGCCTCGTTGAAGATCTTGAAGCCGATGTAGTCCAGGTACGCCGAGCGGTGCACGGTGGCCCGCGAGTTGGCCTTGGTGATGATGAGCAGGCGCTTCTCCAGCACCTTCTCGTGTGCCTCGGGCGTCATCGAGGCCAGCGACCGGGCATCCGGGGAGTCCGAGCGCAGGATGCCCAGCCCGGTGCCGAGCACCGCTTCGAGGGCCTTGCCGTCCACCGGGTCCGCGGGGTTTCCGTCGGGTGCGTCGACCAGGCGGTACTCGCGGTAGCCGAGGAACGTGAAGTGGTCGTGCGCGAGCCAGCGCAGCAGCTCCACCGAGTCGGTGATGTCCTTTTCCGGCACGGGCGGGCGGTTGTCCGAGGTACGGGCCGAGGCCAGCTCGTCGGCGAGCGCGAGGGCCCGCTGACGCATCTTCGGCCAGTCCTCCACGGCCTCCCGTACGTCGGTGAGCACCCGTTGCAGCTCACCGACCAACCGTTCCCGCTCGGCCGCGTCCCGGACCGGGTCGATCTCGATTCGCATCCAGCTCTCGACGATGTCGCCGGCGATCGCGTCGTCCGGCTCCACGTCCGCCGAGACCTCGGAGAGGCGACCCAGCGGCTCGCGCCGAACCACCACCAGCGGGTGCACCAGCAGGTGTACGTCCAGGTGGTACGAGTTGAGCAGCGCGGTCACCGAGTCGACCAGGAACGGCATGTCGTCGGTGACGATCTCGACGACGGTGTGGTGCTGGTCGGCGTGCGGCTCGTGGATGCGCAGCTTCAACTCGCCGGGCACCCGCTGCTGCGCGAGGTCCCGGTGCGCCCGGGCCGCGTCGAGCATCTCCTCCGCCGTGAACCCGACCAGCTCCTCGTCCGGGGCGAACCGCCAGAAGCGACCGACCAGGGTCGCCGCGTCGTGGTCGTCCCCGGCGAGCGCGACAGCCTGGGCCACCAGGCGCTCCGCGTTGGGGACCGGTTCGTCGAGCTCGGCGTCCTCCACGTCGTCGGCCAACGCCTCGGTCGGCAGACCCAGATCGTAGATGGTGTCGATGCTCGACCCGGTCAGCCCTGTGACGCCGGTGTCGAGCCGGCCGTAGCCGTCCCCGTCGGTCGCCGAATCGAAGCTGTCCTCGTCCCGCCCGGAGTCATCCGGTCGGAGGTCGGGTTCCGGTTTGATCGCCGGACGCCGGTCCATCGGTGCCACTCCCCTCGACCCACCGCGTTGTGGGTCACTCTGCCGCCCAGCCTAGGCCTGCCGTTTGCCGCCTTCGTCGGCGGACCACTGGCGGGACGTCCGGATCGGGACTTCGTCCTTTCACCCGTTGCGGGTCCGAGGTTGGCCGGTTGCGGGATACCCCGCCGCGCGATGTTCATCACACCGGCTCGGTCCGTCTTTCCGCACGTCGAGGACTTCCCGGGACGTTGGGGACAGCGTTCGCGTACTACCGTGCAGGGCAGCACGAGATCGGAAGGACCGCTTCATGACCTTGTCCTACCCCCGCCCAAACCGGTCGAACCGCACCCGCCGGGTGGCCGCGCTCACCGCGTCCCTGCTCACCGCCGGTGTGCTGGCGGCGTGCTCGGGAGACGACGGCCCGGAGCGCAGCGCCGACGCCTTCCTCGCCGGTTGGCGCAGTGGCGACCTGCAGGCAGTCGCCATGGTCGACTCGACCGGCGCGAAGACACCGGCGGCCGAGGTGAGCAAGGAGATCAAGGAGCTGTCCGGCGAGCTGGCCGGCACCCCGCCCACGCTGACCCGGCAGGGCGAGCCGAAGATCACGAAGAACATCGCGACCACCACCATCCGGGTGGACTGGTCGCTGCCGGGCCAGACCCACTGGACGTACGACCGGGAGCTGCGGCTCATCCAGGGCGACGACGACCAGTGGCGGGTGATGTGGGAGCCGCGGGTCCTCCACGAGCAGCTCACCAGGGGCGACCGGCTGGCGCTGCGCCGCGACGCCGGCCCGCGTGCCGGCGTGTTGGACGCGGCGGGCACGCCGATCGTGTCACCGCGCCCGATCGTGCGGGTGGGCGTGCAGCCCAACCAGGTCACCGACATCAAGAAGCTGGTCAAGGATCTCGACGCCGCCTTCAAGGCGATCCGTCCGGCTCTGGTCCCCGGCGTCGACCTGGCCGACCTTCCCAAGCGGGTCGCCGAGGCCGACCCGGGCGCGTTCGTCGAGGTGGTGACCCTGCGCGAGGACGCGTACAAGCAGATCAAACCTCGCATCTACGACCTGCCCGGCACCAAGTTCATCTCCGACAAGCTCGACCTCGCACCCACCCGGGAGTTCGCCCGCGCGCTGCTCGGCAGCGTCGACCAGGCGCAGGCCGACGACCTCACCGCCCACCCCGACAGGTACGTCGCCGGCGACCTCGTTGGACACGGTGGCCTGCAGGGCCGCTACGACGAGCGGTTGCGCGGCGCCCCCGGGCTGACCGTGCTGGTCGAGCGACCCACCGAGGATGGCAAGCTCGCGCCCACCGGCACCGAGCTGTTCCGCCGAGAACCCCAGCCGGGCCAGGCGCTGAAGACCACCCTGGACGTGGCCACCCAGAACGCGGCCGACGGGGCACTGCGCGCCGAGCCGCGCCGCTCCGCGCTGGTCGCGGTACGGGTCAGCGACGGCGCGGTACTCGCCGCCGCGAACGGTCCCGGCCCAGCCGGCGAGAACCTGGCGTTCAGCGCACAGGTACCGCCGGGCTCCACCTTCAAGATGGTGAGCGCGCTGGGCCTGCTGGACCGGGGCGCGGTCACTCTGGACGGCCCGGTGGAGTGCAAGAAGACCTTCACCGTCGACGGCCGGTCCTTCAAGAACTCGGACAACTTCGAGTTGGGCTCGGTGCCGTTCCGCACCGACTTCGCGAAGTCCTGCAACACGGCCTTCGCCTCGCTGGCGCCGAAGCTCGGCGGCGACGGGCTGGCCGCCGCCGGCCGGTCCCTGGGGCTGGAGGGGCAGTGGGACCTTGGCGTGGATGCCTTCACCGGCAAGGTCTCCACCGGCGGCAGCCCCGCCGAGCAGGCCGCCGCGTCGTTCGGCCAGGGCACCACGCTGGTCAGCCCCCTGGCCATGGCCGGTGCCACGGCAGCCGTCGCCCGGGGCCGCTTCGAGCAGCCGAAACTGCTGGTCGACCCGGCGCCGGCCAAGCCGGCCCCGCCCGGCGAGCAGCTCAAGCCCGAGTCCGTGACGGCGCTGCGCACGATGATGCGCGAGGTCGTCACCGCCGGCACCGCCAGCGCGCTCAAGGACGTTCCGGGCGGCGAGGTGTACGGCAAGACCGGCACCGCCGAGTTCGACGACAACCCGGCCCACACGCACGCCTGGTTCGTGGGCTGGCGGGGTGACGTCGCGTTCGCCGTGTTCGTGGAGAAGGGCGGCGCCAGCACCACCTCGGCCGTCCCGATCGCCGAACGCTTCCTCCGCGCCCTCCCCACGCCCTGACCCACCCGGGCAGGGCGCTGATCCACTCGGTTTCGCTGAAACCGGGGCGTCCAAGCCGTCCGGGCACCCCGGTTTCGCTGATACCGAGTGGATCACGGGTCGGGGGGCCGCGAGTGGGTCAGGCGGTGTCGGTCTGGGGCCCTTCGGCTCCGTTCTGGACCGGCGGAGAGGGCCGCCGCAGCAGACCCGGGCCGGCCGACGCGGGCGGACCGACCGGTTCGCGCTCGACCGTGGCCGCGATCTGCGCCGCGAGACCCGACGGCTCGCCCGTCGCCGCGATCTGCGCCGCAAGACCCGACGGCTCGCCCGTCGCCGCGATCTGCGCCGCAAGACCCGACGGCTCGCCCGCCGCCGCGATCTGCGCCGCCAGACCCGACGGCTCGGACGGGGACCGGTCGCGGATCACGGATGGCTCGGCCTCGGCCGTGACCTCGTCGGCCGCCTCACTCCTCGACACCGGCATGCGGGCGGAGCCGAGGCCGGGAGAGGCCGCGCGGGAGGTGTCGTCCTCGTCGAGGCCCTCGCCGTCGTACTCATCGAACCGGGCAGCGTCTGCGACGGTGCCCGCACCGCGATCAGGGCCGGTAGACCCCGGCACGCCCGCGGCACGATCAAGCCCGGCCGGGCCGCCGTGGCGCTCGGCACGGTCGGAGCGGCCGGCGGCCGTCGTCCGCTCGGTGGCGCGTCTCGCGGCGGGCGTGGGCCGGGGCGACAGCAGCCGCGGCGGCATCGCCTCCGGGGCGGTGACGGGAGCCAGACCGGCGACCACGGTGTTGACGATCTCGGCGGCGTACGAGCCGTCCGGGTCGTAGTCGGGGTCGAAGACGGTCAGTTCGACGCCGAGGCAGTGTGGTGTGTCGACCAGGCCGGCGAGCAGGATCTCCAGCTCGGCGAAGGCGATGCCGCCCGGGTCGGGGGCGTCGACGGCCGGCATCACCGCGGGGTCGAGGACGTCGACGTCGATGTGCACCCAGTAGCCAGCGCAGTCGGCGAGCTGCTCGTGTGCCCACTGGGCGGTCCGGGCGGCGCCCTCGGCGCGCAGCGCGGGAACCGGGCGGGTGGTGATGCCGGCGGCCTGGAGGTCGAGGCGGTACTCGTCCTGCGCACGGATGCCGAGCACCACCACGTCGATGTCGCGGAAGTAGGGCCGGCGACCCTCCAACGCGGCCAGGTCGGCCTGCCCGCGGCCGGTGACCAGGGCCAGGTCCTCCCCGGCGGCCGCGCCGACGTAGGAGGCGTTGCCGGGGTGCCGGAAGTCGGAGTGCCCGTCGACGAAGACCAGTCCGATCCGCCCGCCGACCGCCTCACCGAGGCGGTGCATGGCGAGCGCGGAGCCGAGCAGCACGGAACAGTCGCCACCCAGCACCACCGGGAACTCGCCCCGATCGATGATCGAGCCGATCCGCTCGGCGAGCGCGAGCGAGTAGTCGGCGATCTCCCGGGCGTGGCACACACCGTCCCCGGGCCGCCAGTCCCCGGGGTCGTACCGGGGTGGGGTGAGGCACCCGGCGTCGCGGGCCCGCAGCCGGGCCAGCAGGTCGTGGTCGCGCAGCGCGCCGGGCGCCTTGGCGCAGCCCGGCACGGAGGTGGACGTCGGCGGTCGCAGGCCGAGGTTTGTCGGCGCGTCGAGGACGGCGATCCGGCGCATCATGAGCTCCCGTCCCCGGTGGTCGGGCGGGCCGGCGAACCGCCGGCCCGCGCTGGCGTACTACGCACTCACAGTCGTGCTGCGGACTCAGAACAGGGCGCTGGCCAGTGCCCTACGGGCCGAGGCGACCGCCGGATCGTCCGGGCCGGCGATGGAGAAGAGCGACACCAGGTGCTGGCGGACCGTCTCGCGGTCCTCGCCGGAGGTGCGCCGGACCAGGCCGACGAGGCGGGCGTACGCCTGCTCGGCCAGCCCGCTGAGCACCTCGATGTCGGCGGCCAGCAGTTGGGCCGCGACGTCGTCGGGGGCGCTCTCGGCGGCGGCCAGCGCGGCGGCCGGGTCGGCGCCCGCCACCCGGCGTGCCACGCCGACCTGGGCGAGGCCCGCCGTAGCCGCGGCGTCCGCGGGGGCATCGGCGAGAATCTTGCGGTACGCCTGCTCGGCGGCGTCCAGGTCGCCGCTCATGAGCGCGTCGTCCGCCTCGTCGAGGCGCGGGTCCTCCGGCTCGGCGACGGTCACGCCGCCGGCCTTGAGAACGGCCTGGATCCACTGGCGGAGCTGGGCCTCGGGCACCACACCGGAGAAGGCGTCGATCGGCTGGCCGCCGACGACGGCGTAGACCGTCGGGATGCCCTGGACCCGGAACATCTGGGCGATCCGCGGGTTTTCCTGCGCGTCGACCCGGGCCAGCACCCAGGCGCCACCGCCCTCGGCTGCCAGCCGCTCGAGCACCGGGGCGAACTCGTCGCTCTCGGGGAAGCCGGCCGCGCCGAAGAAGACGATGACGGGCAGTGCCATCGACTGCTCGAGCACCGCGGACTGGATGGTCGCTTCGGTGACGTCGACGATGGAGGCGTTGTCGGCGGTCGGTGCGCCCGGCGTGCCGGCGGACGGGCCGCCCTGCGGGGGTGTGCCGGGGCGGGTACTGGCTGGTGCGGGGCCACGCAGCGTGCTGAGGTCGACCGCGCCGCGGGTGAAGATCGACGAGGTGATCCGTGGGTCGCTCATGGTTACCTAGTCTCGCACGTGGGCCCGCATTCCCGGCTCACCCACAACTCCAACGTCGCAACTCTCACGCCTGTCGGACAACGCGAAACGGCCCCTCGTGCCCAGCCCCGCCGATCTTGCGCTTTCGGTTGCCGATACGTCACTTTTGCGGCCTATACCGCGACAGAAAGTGCAAGACGCTTCTATGTACGTGGTGATCGGTTCGGCTGGTTGCCGCTAGGTTCGGCGTCGATGA
>NZ_JBNCKS010000033.1:0-5863 GCF_049841635.1 Micromonospora sp. DT44
CACCCACCAGCACCCCACCACACCAACAAGACCTGTCAACCACTCCTGAACAGCCCAAACAGGATGAGACAAGCTCCAGGATGCAGTGGGATCCCGCGATGTCGAGACCACTACATCCAGGATCGAGCGCGATCTTGCGCGGCCCAGCGCGGCCCCGCGCAGCCCAGCGCGGCCCAGCGCGGCCCCGGCCCAGCCCAGCGCAGCGCAGACGGGTCAGCGCACCACTCGGCCGCGCAGGATCGTGCGGGATGGGGCACGGACGACCCGCAGGTCACGGCGGGGGTCCTCGGGGTAGACCGTCAGGTCGGCGAGACCGCCTTCGACCAGCCCGGGAAAGCCGAGCCACTCCCGGGCGCCCCAGGAGGCGGCGGCGAGTACGTCCTCGGCGGGTATGCCGGCCCGCTCGTGCAGCAGCAGCATCTCCTCGGCGGCGAGCCCGTGGTCGATGCCGCCTCCAGCGTCGGTGCCCACGTAGATCGGCACGCCCGCCTCGTGAGCGGCCCGGACCACCTCGGGGAAGCGGTCGCGCAGCGCGAGCATGTGTTCGGCGTACCCGGGGAACTTGGCTTGCGCCTGCTCGGCGATCCCGCCGAAGGTCGCGATGTTGATCATCGTGGGGACGAGCGCGGTCCCCTGCCGGGCCATCTCGTCGATCACGTCGAGGCTCAGGCCGGTGCCGTGCTCGACCGAGTCCACCCCGGCGCGCACCATGATCTCGACGGCGGACTCGGAGAAGGTGTGCACCGCAGCGCGTACCCCGGCGTCGTGCGCGGCCCGCACGGCGGCGGTCAGGGTGTCGGCGTCCCAGGCCGGCGCGAGGTCGCCCACACCACGGTCGATCCAGTCGCCGACCAGCTTGACCCAGCCGTTGCCGGCCTTCGCCTGGGCGGCCACCGTCGCGGCCACCTCGGTGGCGTCGACCTCGACGCCGATGTCGCGCAGGTAGCGCTTCGGCGGCGCGACATGCCGGCCGGCACGGGCCAGTCGCGGCAGTTCCGGTTCGTCGTCCAACTCGGGGTACGGGTACGGCGAGCCGGCGTCCCGGATCGCCAGCACCCCAGCGTCCCGGTCGACGTGGGCCAGCTCGCGGGCCTGGTCGAGCGAGGTGATCGGGGCCCCACCTCGGGCGATGCCGATGTGGCAGTGCGCGTCGACCAGCCCTGGCAGCAGGAACCCGCCGTCGACGACGGTCTCCGCGTCGGGTACTGGGGTGAAGGTCACCCGGTCGCCGACCAGCCAGAGGTCCCGGACCTCGTCGTCGGGGAGCAGCACGCCGCGCACATGAAGGGCCATGCGCACAGTCCTACCCGATCACTCCTCGTCGGGGGCGAGCAGGTCGTTCTTCCGGACGGTCAGGGCGGGCAGGTCGACGGAGACCTTCCACGGCCGCTCGGTGACGAACAGATCCTCGGTGTGTGCGACCTGCTCGTACTCCCGGTTGGCGCCGAGCGCGTACTCGGTGAGCGTGACGCGCTCCTGCGACGGGTCCACCACCCAGTAGGACCGGATTCCGGCGTGCGCGTAGACCTTCGCCTTGTCGTACATGTCGCGGAAACTCGAGGTCGGGGAGACGACCTCCACGGCGAGCAGGGCATCCTCCACCGGAACCGGCGACCGGCCGGCGTGCTTGCGGCGGATGACCACCACGTCGGGGCGTGGCTCGTTGCGCCGGTCGACCCGCATGGAAAGGTCGATGCTGACCAGGTATTCCGGTGGACAGTTGACTTCGACGGCCAGCAGCAGTCGAACACAGAGATCTTGGTGCACGGCAGTCGGCGACGGCACGATCAACCTTCCGTTGATCAGTTCGTACGGAAGGTCCTTCGGCAGGTCACCGAGGTCGTCGACCGTCCACTCGTGCCGTTCGGGCAGGATCGGGGCCGCGGTCATGACATCTCCTTCCAGGGGGCGACATCACCCTAAGCGCCGAATCAGTCGCCCGCCGTCACCGACACGCGTCAGCGCGGGCCCTTGTCGCCGCCCTTGCCGAGCTTGTTGAAGTCGATCTTCGGAAGCTTGAAGCCGGGCGGCAGACCCTGCCCACCGGCCAGGTCGTTCGGGTCCATCCCCGGCGGGAGCTGCGGCATGCCACCGGGGAAGCCGGCCGGCATTCCGGCGCCGGTACGCGGACGACCGCCGCCCTTGGTGCCCTTGCGCTTGTTCTTCGGGCTCTTGGTGGCCTTGCGTCGACCGCCGCCGGGCAGGCCCATCATGCCGCCCATCTGCTTCATCATCTTCTGGGCGTCGGCGAAGCGGTTGAGCAGCTGGTTGACGTCCATGACGGTGACACCAGAGCCGTTGGCGATACGCGCCCGGCGGGAGCCGTTGATGATCTTCGGGTTGTTGCGCTCGCCCGGGGTCATCGACCGGATGATCGCGGTGACCCGGTCGAAGTGGCTGTCGTCCAGCTCGGCGAGCTGGTCCTTCATCTGCCCCATGCCCGGCATCATGGCCAGCACGTTGGCGATCGGGCCCATCCGCCGTACCGCGATGAGCTGGTCGAGGAAGTCGTCAAGCGTGAACTGCTCGCCGCCCATCAGCTTGGCGGTCATCTTCTCCTTCTGATCGGAGTCGAAGGCCTGCTCGGCCTGCTCGATCAGAGTGAGGACGTCGCCCATGCCGAGGATCCGGCTGGCCATCCGGTCGGGGTGGAAGACGTCGAAGTCCTCCAGCTTCTCACCGGTGGACGCGAAGAGGATCGGCTGCCCGGTGACCTCGCGAACCGACAGCGCGGCACCACCACGGGCGTCACCGTCGAGCTTGGAGAGCACCACACCGGTGATGCCGACGCCGTCGCGGAACGCCTCGGCGGTGCGGACGGCGTCCTGACCGACCATCGCGTCGATGACGAAGATGACCTCGTCCGGCGAGACGGCGTCGCGGATGTCGGCGGCCTGCTGCATCATCTCGGCGTCGATACCGAGTCGACCGGCGGTGTCGACGATGACGATGTCCCGGGCGGCGCGCTTGGCGTGCTCGATCGACGCGCGGGCCACCTGCACCGGGTCGCCGGTGCCGTTGCCGGGCTCCGGCGCGTACACCTCGACCCCGGCGCGACCACCGAGCACCTGGAGCTGCCCGACGGCGTTGGGGCGCTGGAGGTCGGCGGCGACCAGCAGCGGCTGGTGCCCCTGGCCCTTGAGCCAGCGGGCCAGCTTGCCGGCGAGGGTGGTCTTACCCGAGCCCTGGAGGCCGGCCAGCATGATCACGGTCGGCGGCTGCTTGGCGAACTGGAGTCGCCGCCCCTCGCCGCCGAGCACCTTGATCAGCTCTTCGTTGACGATCTTGATGATCTGCTGGGCCGGGTTGAGCGCCTGGGAAACCTCGGCGCTGCGGGCGCGCTCCTTCACCGCCGCGATGAAGCCCTTGACCACCGGCAGCGCGACGTCCGCCTCCAGCAGCGCGAGGCGGATCTCACGCGCGGTGGCGTCGATGTCGGCGTCGGTGAGCCGTCCCTTGCCGCGGAGCTTGGTGAAGATCCCGGACAGGCGGTCACTCAAGGTGTCAAACACGCGAACATCCCGTTTGTCAGTGTTCCGGCGGGCACAACGCGGCCGGCACTGCGGAGTCCGGCCACCGCTAGGGTAGCCGCCCGGCCGCACGGCCGCTGGCGGCCCGGCCTCACCCCGGAACCAAGCCCGATTGGTACGCGAAGACGACGAGCTGGGCCCGGTCCCGGGCTGCCAGCTTGCCCATCGCCCGGCTGACGTGTGTCCGGGCGGTCGCCGGGCTGACCACCAACCGGGCGGCGATCTCCTCGTTGTTCAGTCCCTCACCGACCAGGCCCACCACCTGGCGTTCCCGGTCGGTGAGCGTGTCCAGGCGGGGGTGCGGACGGGGTGCCCGCGACGGCCGGGTGGCGAACTCCCGCACCACCCGGCGGGTCACCGACGGCGACAGCAGCGCCTCCCCCTCGGCGACCAGCCGGATCGCGCGCAGCAACTCCGGCGGCCGGGTGTCCTTGGTGAGGAACCCGCTCGCGCCGTGGCGCAGCGCGTCGAAGACGTACTCGTCCAGCTCGAAGGTCGTGAGCACCACCACCCGCGTACCGGTCAGGTCGGGATCGGCGACGATCCGCCGGGTCGCCTCGATCCCGTCGATGCCCGGCATCCGGATGTCCATCAGGACCACGTCCGGCCGCTCCCGCCGGGCCAGCTCGACCGCCCGCAACCCGTCGGCGGCCTCACCGGCGAGCGCCAGATCGTCCTCGCTCTCCACCAGCGCGCGCAGCCCGAGGCGGACCAGGTCCTGGTCGTCGGCGATCAACACCCGGATCACGGGGACGGCTCCACCGGCAGCCGGGCCCACACGCGGAACCCGCCCGCCGGACGCGGTCCAACGCTCAGCCGCCCGCCCAACGCAGTCACCCGCTCCCGCATGCCGGCCAGCCCGTGCCCGCCGGACCGGCCGTCGGCCGGTTCGAGGTCGCCGGCCGCGCCGAGCCCGCCTGGGACACCGACGCCCCGATCGGTGACCTCAACCGTCACCTCGTCGGCCCGATAGGCAACGGTCACCTCGGCACGCGCCACCCCGGCGTGCCGCAGCACGTTCGTCAACGCCTCCTGCACCACCCGGTACGCCGCCAGGTCGACCGCCGCCGGCAACTCCCGCGGGTCACCGGCCTGGCGCAGCTCGACGGCGAGACCGGCGCCCGCCAGGCGGTCGCGCAGTGCGGGGAGCCGCGCCAGACCGGGCACGGGCTCACGCTCCGCGCCCCGCCGCACCGCGCCCAATGTGACCCGCAGCTCGTCCAGCGCCTCCCGGCTGGTGCGGCTGATGGCGGTCAGCGCGATCTCCGCCTGCTCGGGCTGTTTCGACAGCAGGTGCAGGGCGATGTCCGCCTGCATGCTGATCGCGGCCAACCCGTGCCCCACCACGTCGTGCACCTCCTGGGCGATGCGCAGCCGCTCCTCGTCGGCCTGCCGCCGACCCTGCTCGACACGCTCACGGGCCTCCTCGGCTCGGGTACGGGCGGCCGCCTCCCGGCTGACCCGCACCACCACACCCACCGCGAACGGTACGACCACCCAGGCCGACGCGGGGAGCACTCCGGTCCAGCCCGGCGCGGGGCCACGCGAGACGAAGACATGCGCCAGCAGCACCACGAACGCGCCGCTGCTGCCGAGCGCCGCCGGACGCACCGGCAGTCCCACCGCCACGGTGTACACCGCGAGGAGGAACGCGAGCAGAATCGGCCCGTACGGGTAGCCGAGCACCAGGTACGTCGAGGTGGCAAGCGTGACCACGACGAGGGTCGCCACGGGAGCTCGCCGTCGGAGCAACAGGGCGAGCGCGGCGAGCGCGATCAGTGCCCGGCAGAGGACGTCAACCGGCATCGAGCCCGGCTGGTTGTCCCCGGCCAGCCCGGTGGCGAGTTGACCGAACACGAGCAGCACGAGGGCGAGCACGGCGTCCGCCACCGCGTCCCGCCCACGCCACCCGTTCCCTCGCATGGCCGTCATTCTGCCCGCGCGGACGCCTCCTGACGTGCGCCCACGAGCGGCACCGCCCCTACGTCCGGGGACGTACCCACGACCTGACCCCGCCCAGGTCATCCCGGCCCTAGCCACCGAGTGGCTCCGCGGGCCGGCGACGCACAGATGCCGACAGCCGACGACGCACAGATGCCGACGGTGGCGGTAGCGCGACGAGGCCGCAGGCGTCTGAGGGGCCGGCGGCGTCTGAGAGGGCGCGGCGTCCGGCGGCCGGAGTCTGGGGGCCGGAGTCTGGGGGCGGGCACTGCAACAAGCGTGATGACTCTGCGGCATCTTGATGCCACTGAGTCATCAGCCGCGAAGTGGCGCATGCGGGCCGCGGGCATCTCCAAGGCTCCGCAGGACCCACGATGGCCAGGGCGGGCCCA
>NZ_JBNCKS010000033.1:5962-81143 GCF_049841635.1 Micromonospora sp. DT44
AACACGGCCAGCGCGGGCCCAACACGGCCAGCGCGGGCCCAACACGGCCAGCGCGGGCCCAACACGGCCAGCGCGGGCCCAACACGGCCAGCGCGGGCGACGGCTGCCAACGCTAGCCGTCGCACGGCGCGGATCGCTGGTCAGACGGCGGCGAGTACGGCGGCCTCCAGGCGGGCCCGGGTGGCGTCGTCCGGCCAGCCGCCCACGAGGTAGAAGGCGTCGACGACGTCCGCGCCGAGAGTCGAGATCCGTGCGGCCCGGACCAGGGCGCCCGCCTCGTCGAGCGCGCCGGCCACCCGGTAGAGCAGCCCGGCGGCGTCGGCCGCGCGAAGTTCGAGCAGGACGGCGTCGGTGGCCGCCTCGCGGTGCCAGACGACCCGGGGTGCGGCGCCGCTGCCCCGGGCGGCGAGCGCACGACCGCGCAGCCGTTGGGTGACGGACACGTCGCCGGCGACCGCGCGGCGTAGGTCGGCGCGGAGCGGGACCGGGTCGGCCGGCAGGCCGTAGCGGGGTTGCACCCGGCACTCGACGAGCGCTCGGCCGTCGACCACGGAGGCGTCGGCGGAGAGCACCTCCAGTCGGTGCAGGGCGAGGCAGCCGGCCACCGTGGCGAGCAGTCCCCGCCGGTCGGCGGCGGCCACCGCCACCCGGTCTCCGGTGAGGTGGACGACCGGCAGCGGCCCGGCCAGCAGCGCCGGGTCCGGGGCCGGGGGCTCGGGCAGCACACCGGTGTCCAGGGCGGTACGGACGCGGGCGACCAGTTCGGCGACGAGTCGGCCCTTCCAGTCCGACCAGGCGGCCGGGCCGGTGGCGGCGGCGTCGGCGCGGACGAGGGCGTGCAGCAGGTCGAGCGTGCCGGTGTCCCCCACCGCCTCGGCGACCGACGCGATGGTCACCGGATCGGCGAGGTCCCGACGGGTGGACACGTCCGGCAGGAGCAGGTGCAGCCGGACGAGCGTGCCGATCAGCGCCACCTCCGGGGCGGGCAGCCCGACGCGGGTCGCCACCGTCTCGGCGAGCGGTACCCCGACGGTGCTGTGGTCGCCGGGCAGGCCCTTGCCGATGTCGTGCAGCAGGGCGCCGAGCAGCAGCAGGTCGGGACGGTCCACCTCGCGGGCGTGCCGGCTGGCCTCGTGGGCGGCCTGCACGAGGTGCCGGTCGAGGGTGTAGCGGTGCACCGGGTTGTGCTGGGGCAGGCTGCGCAGCCGGGTCCACTCGGGCAGCCAGCCGTCCACCAGCCCGTACCTGTCGCAGGTCTCCCACGCCGGCACCAGGCCGGGACCGGCGCCCAGCAGCGTGGTGAGCGCGGCCCGGGCCTCGGCCGGCCAGGGTGCGGGCAGCGGGGGGCAGTACGCGGCCAGCCACTCGCAGGTGGCCCGCGCGATCGGCAGTCGGGTGGTGGCCGCCGCGGCGGCCACGCGCAGGGACAGGCTGGGGTCGGGACGCGCGCCGATCGCCGTCCGGGCCAGCACCAGCTCCCCGTCGTGCTCGACCACGTCCCGGGCCACGGGCCGACGTACCGGGCTGCCGTTCCCACCCCGGGAGCGGCCCGAGCGCAGCCGGTCGGCGGCGCGGAAGGCGTCGTCGAGGGCGTGGCTGACCGTGCGCGCGTCCCCGGCCACCCGCCGCAGGAGTGCGTCGCCATCGTCCACGACGGCTCCAGGCCGCCGCGCGGCGTCAGACGCGCCGGGCTGGAGTTGTCGTAGGCCGAGCAGCGCGGCGACGCCGTCGCGTTCCTGGGCGACCAGTCGGTCGACCCGGCGGCCGACCTGCTGGTGCAGGGCGTCGCGCGTGTCCAGCAGCCGCAGGTGGGCGGCGCGGACGGCGGGACGCAGCGCGTCGGTGATTCCGGCGGCGGAGATCGCGCGCAGCAGCCCCACGTCGCGCAGCCCGCCGGCGGCTTCCTTGAGGTCGCCTTCGAGGAGGAAGGCCAGCTCGCCGTGCGCCTGCCAACGGGCGACGGTGATCTCACGCAGACCCGGGAGCTGCCGCACGGCGGTCCGCCGCCAGTGGTCGGCGGCGGTGCGGGTCAGCGCGTCGGCCAGGGACTGGTCGCCGGCCACCAGGCGGGCGTCGAGCAGCCCGAGGGCGACCTTGACGTCGTCCTGGGCCACCGACAGGGCCTCGGAGACGGTCCGCACGGAGTGGTCGAGGCGCAGTCCGGCGTCCCAGATCGGGTACCAGACGGAGGCGGCCAACTCGTCCGTGCCGGGCACTCCGGCGTGCAGCAGCACCAGGTCGAGGTCGCCGTAGGGGGCGCACTGCCGCCGCCCCAGGCCCCCGACGGCCATCAGCGCGACACCGTCGCGCGCGGGCAGCAACCCACGCAGGAACTCGTCGTACGCGGCCGCCCGCCCCACTCGGGCGGCCTCCCCGATCCCCCCCGGTACGCCGACGACCTCGTTGATCAAGAGGTTCGCGTCGCCGTCGCCGGTGTTTCCTGACGCGTTCTTCTTGATCAACGAGGTCATGTCAGTAGTGGTCCGGATCAGAGAGCGTCGAGGCCGCGCTCGCCGGTACGTACCCGGACGACCTCCTCGACACCGGTGACCCAGACCTTGCCGTCGCCGATCTTGCCCGTACGGGCGGCACCGACGATGGCGTCCACGATCTTTTCCACGTCGATCTCGTCGGTGAGCACCTCGACCCGGATCTTGGGCAGGAACTCGACCGTGTACTCGGCACCCCGGTAGACCTCGGTGTGCCCCTTCTGCCGTCCGTACCCCTGGACCTCACTGACGGTCAGCCCGGCCACGCCCAGGGCGTGCAGAGCTTCCTTCACCGCGTCCAGCTGGTACGGCTTGATGACCGCGGTCACCAGCTTCATGTCCAACCCCTCCATCTAAGGAACGTTAACCGGCGACCTTGGCGCTGACCGGCTCGGTGGACTCGGTCTCGGGAGCGGCGGTGCTCGGCGCGCCACCGGTGGAACCGATGCCGGCCATCGCGAACGCGCCACCCGTGCCGCCGCCCGACGGAGACAGGTCGTAGCTGCTCTCGGCGTGCTCGGCGATGTCGATGCCCTCGACCTCGGCCTCGCTCTTGACGCGGAAGCCGATCGTCTTCTCAATCGCGAAGGCGATCACCCAGGCGACGCCGAACGACCACGCGGTGACGATCAGACCGGCCAGGGCCTGCCGACCGAGCTGGGTCACGCCGCCACCGTAGAACAGGCCGTCGGAGGCGCCGACCACGTCGCTGATCGCGGCGTTGACCGAGTTGGTGGCGAACAGGCCGAGCCAGAGCGAGCCGATCCAGCCGCCGACGAAGTGCACGCCGACCACGTCGAGGGAGTCGTCGTAGCCCAGCTTGTACTTCAGGCTGACGGCGACCGCGCACACCGCGCCGGCGACGATGCCGAGCAGTACGGACGCCCACGGGGTGATGAAGCCACAGGCCGGGGTGATGGCGACCAGGCCGGCGACGGCGCCGGACGAGGCGCCGACCATCGTCGGCTTCCGGTCCTTGATCCACTCAACCGCGATCCAGCCGAGCACCGCGGCGGCGGTGGCGAGCTGGGTGTTGATGAAGGCGAGGCCGGCGACCGAGTCGACGGTCAACTCCGACCCGGCGTTGAAGCCGAACCAGCCGAACCACAGCAGACCGGCGCCGAGCGCGACGAGCGGGATGTTGTGCGGCTTCATGCCCTCGCGGGGCCAGCCGAGACGCTTGCCGAGCACCAGGGCCACGGCCAGGGCCGCCGCACCGGCGTTGATGTGCACTGCGGTACCACCGGCGAAGTCGAGCGCCTTGATGTGGCCGTCACCGCCGCCGATGAAGCCGCCGCCCCACACCCAGTGCGCGACCGGGAAGTAGACCAGGGTCGCCCAGCCGAAGGCGAACAGCAGCCAGCCGGCCATCTTGGCCCGGTCGGCGATGGCGCCGCTGATGAGCGCGACGGTGATCACGGCGAAGACCATCTGGAACGCCATGAACACGTAGAGCGGAATGCCGATGCCGCTGGGGTTCTCCGCCGTGGCGCCCCACAGGTCGGACTCGGCGAGGAAGGTCTTGGTACCGAGGTACGCGCCCGGGTCACCGATGATGCCGCTCTTATCGGTGCCGAAGGCGATGCTGAAACCGTAGAACCACCATAGAACAGAGATGAGCCCGATGGCGGTGAAGCTCATCATCATCATGTTGAGTACGCCCTTGGCCCGGTTGAGGCCGCCGTAGAACAGCGCCAGTCCGGGGGTCATGAGCAGCACGAGCGCGGTCGAAACCAGCAGCCACGTAGTATTGGCGCCGTCGATCGTCGGTGCTTCAGGCACGCTGGCCTCCTAAAGGTGAAGTCCTCCTTCGCGGCTTTCCGGGGCAGCGTCGCCCGTAGGCCGGTTGCGCGGAAGCCTTGTTGCCGGCTGTTTCACCCAGGGTCCCGTGCGGGTTTCCAATTCGTGACGGCTTGTTTCGTACGTGTCACGGAGTCCGCACAGTCGGCAGCATGGACAATGGTGGATCGTTCGGACGGCGCGCGTCGATGGCTGACCGGCCAGACCCATCGACCGGTCCGCTTGACGGGCCCGGCCGAGCATCGACCGGTCCGCGCTCAGCGGAGGGCGTTCTCCAGTGCGTGCCGCTCGTAGTCGAGCAGCCGCAGGTCGCGCATCGGACGCCGCAGGTGCCCCTTGTGCACGATCCGGACGAACGCCGGCTCACCGGCGGCGGCCATCCGGCGGATGCCCTCGACGTGGTCCACGATCCGCTTGCGAATGGTGCGGATCAGTCGGTGCCGGTCCCGTGGGATCAACCCGTACGCGTCGGCGAACAGACGCAGCCGGCGCGGCCGGTCCGGGTGCTTCCAGCCCAGGGTGATCGAGTCCCGGTCGGCGAAGATCGGCACCCACGTCCACGCCGCGTACGCCACGTCGTAGATCCGCGCGCCGGGCGAGGCGAGGTCGAAGTCGATCAGCCCGAGGGTGCCGTCCGGACGCCAGATCACGTTGTGCGGGGCGGCGTCGTGGTGGCAGATCACCTCGGTGTCCGGCGGCGGAGGGCCGAACGAGCGCCAGACAGCCCCCGCCGGCGGGGCGAAGCCGTACTGCGCGTCGTGGAACATCCGCAGCATGGTGGCGACGGTGACCAGCGCCTCATCGGTCACCCAGTGCGGGGCGAGCGGATATTCCCCGCACTCCCCTTCCAGGTACGACAGCACCTCACGGTTGCGCTCGTCCATCCCGAGCGCCCTGGGGGCGCCGGTGAAGCCGACGTACTCCAGGTGCCGGAGCAGGGCGTGCACGGACGGGGTCCACGGCCCGGCGTTGCGACGGACCGTGTCGCCGACCCGGACCACGGTGCTCACGTTCCCGCCGTGCAGCGGGATCTCCTGCGAAGTCACGTACGGTCTCCCGAGGCGCTGCGAGGAATGGCCGGGATCACGCCAGCCCGCGTACGCGCGATCGTCACTGGTCACCCGAGACTACGCGTCCCGTCCAGCGGGCTCGGTGCCCAGCAGCGCGTCGACGAACTGCGCCGGGTCGAACGGCGCGAGGTCGTCCTTGCCCTCACCGAGACCGACGAGCTTGACCGGGATGCCGAGCTTGCGCTGTACGGCGATCACGATGCCGCCCTTGGCGGTGCCGTCGAGCTTGGTCAGCACCACGCCGGTCACGTTGACCACCTCGGTGAAGACCCGGGCCTGTTCCAGACCGTTCTGGCCGGTCGTGGCGTCGAGGATGAGCAGCGTCTCGTCGATCGGGCCCTGCTTCTCGACGACGCGTTTGACCTTGCCCAGCTCGTCCATCAGGCCGACCTTGTTCTGCAGGCGACCGGCGGTGTCGATGAGCACCGTGTCCACGCCGGTGTCGATGCCCCGCTTGACGGCGTCGAAGGCCACGCTGGCCGGGTCGGCCGCCTCGGGGCCCCGCACGGTCTCCGCGCCGACCCGTTCGCCCCAGGTCTGCAACTGGTCGGCGGCGGCGGCCCGGAAGGTGTCGGCGGCGCCGAGCAGCACGGTACGGCCGTCGGCGACCAGCACCCGGGCGATCTTGCCGCACGTGGTGGTCTTGCCGGCGCCGTTGACGCCGACGACCAGCACCACCGCCGGCACGCCGTCCTTGGGCGCGGTCCGCAGCGCGCGGTCCATGCCGGGGTTGAGGGCGTTGACCAGTTCGGCGGCGAGCAGCGCGCGGAGTTCGCCGGCCGAGCGGGTGCCCAGCACCCGGGTCTGCTCCCGCAGGCGGTCGACGATGTCACGGGTCGCGTCCACGCCGACGTCGGCGGTGATCAAGCTGTCCTCGATCTCCTCCCAGACGTCCTCGTCGAGGTGGTCGCGGGCGAGCAGGCCGAGCAGGCCCTTGCCGAACACGTTCTGCGAGCGCGACAGCCGCGACCGGAGCCGGATCAGCCGCCCGGCGGTCGGCTCGGGCACCTCGACCTGCGGCTCGAGCACCGGGGGCGGCTCGACCAGGACACCGGTGGACAGATCGGACTCCGGTGCCTCGACCGGCGGCCCGGCGAGATCCTCTTCGGCCCGGGTGTCGACCTCGGTGCGCGGAAGCGGAGGCTCGGGCCGCCGCCGCAGACGGGGCACGACCAGCCCGACTGTGCCGGCGATCAGCACACCGAGCAGGACCAGAGCGAGGACGAGATATTCGGCCATGCCGGAATCCTGTCAGATGCCGGCGACGGCGTCCCAGCCACCGCACCCGGCCGGTGTCCGGAAACCGGCGGTAGGCTCGCGTCATGCCCGCCGCACACCTCCTGATCGGCCCACTTCTGCGGCGAGTGGTCGACACCCGGGCGACGATCTGGGTGGAGACCGCCGCGCCCGCCGTGGTCACCGTCCGCACCGCCGACGGCGCCACCGGCACCGCGCCCACCTTCTCGGCGTACGACCACCACTACGCCCTCGTCGTGGTGGAGGGCCTCACTCCGGACAGCACCACCACCTACGAGGTGCTGGTCGACGACGAGCTGGTGTGGCCCGTGGAGAGCAGCGGCTTCCCGCCCAGCGTGATCCGTACCCGGGCGGTCGACGACCGGGAGCAGCCGGTCAACCTGATCTTCGGTTCGTGTCGCGAAACCACCCAGCACGCCACCACCCGCAAGCTCCCACCGGACGCCCTGGACGCGTACGCGCGGCGGTCGATGGCGGAACCGGAGTCGCATCCGCTGCCGGATTTGCTGGTGCTCCTCGGTGACCAGGTGTACGCCGATGTCACCTCACCGACCGTGCGCCGGCTGCTGCGCCGACGCCGTCGGCGGCCCAAGGGCGCTCCCGCCGACCAGGTGGTGAGCTTCGACGAGTACACGAAGCTCTACCTGGAGTCGTGGCGTGATCCGGAGATCCGCTGGCTGCTCTCCACCGTGCCCAGCGTGATGATCTTCGACGATCACGAGATCATCGACGACTGGAACACCTCGGCGTCGTGGCGTGCCGAGATGCGTGAGCAGCCGTGGTGGGCCGAACGGATCGGCAGCGGACTGGCCTCGTACTGGGTCTACCAGCACCTGGGCAACCTCGCGCCGGACGAGATCGCCGCCGACCCGGTCTTCGCCAAGGTCGTCGCCGCCGAGGACGCCACCGGCGTGCTGCGCGAGTTCGGGCACCGGGTCGACCAGGAGGCCGACCTGGCGCACGACACCGAGCGCTGGCGGGCGGTGCAGTACCAGTGGAGCTACGCGCTCGACCTGGGGCGCACCCGGTTGGTCATGCTCGACAACCGGTGCAGCCGGGTGCTCGAGCCGGGCAGCCGGGCGATGCTGCCGCCGGGTGAGTGGTCGTGGTTCCTGGATCAGGCCCACGGCGTCTACGACCACCTGGTGGTGGGCGCCTCGCTGCCCTGGCTGCTGCCCCAGGGCATCCACCACATCGAGGCGTGGAACGAGAAGCTGGCCGACTCGCGCCGACCGTGGGTGGCCCGGACGGCCGAGAAGCTGCGCCGGGCTCTCGATCTGGAGCACTGGGCGGCGTTCCGACGGTCCTTCGAGGCGCTCGGTGAGACGTTCGCCCGGATCGGCACCGGCACGCCGAGAGCGCCCGGCGCACGGGTCGGCGCCGGCCCGGCGTACGCCCCACCGGCGTCGATCAGCGTGCTCTCCGGGGACGTGCACCACTCGTACGTGGCCCGGGCCCGGTTCGCCGACCCCGCGGTGGTCACGCCGGTGCACCAGCTCACCTGCTCGCCGATTCACAACCAGGTGCCGGCCGGCATCCGACCGCTGATGAAGATGGGCTGGTCGTCGGGCCCGGCGGGGGCCACCCGGGCGCTGGCCCGTTCGGCGGGCGTCCGGCGGCCGGGGGTGCGCTGGCGCAAGCTGGCCGGCCCCTACTTCGGCAACGCCGTCGCCACCCTGACCCATCGGGGTCGGCAGGCCGAGGTGACGATCGAGGGCACGACCAGCGACGGTCACCTACGCCCCGTGATGAGCCGCCGCCTCTCCGGCGACGGGTGACCGGGCCCCGCCGTACTCTCTAGGCCGTGAGCGAGCATCAGCCGGAGCCGATCCGGGCCGTCGAGCACGAGCTGACCGCATTGCTGCGTCGCGGGCGGGCGGTCTCCTGGGAGATTGCCCGCGAGGTGCACCCGACCCTCGAACCGAACACCTACGGGCTGCTGCTCTGGTTGCGGCGCAGCGGGTCGATCCGGCTGACCGAGCTGGCGGCGCGGCTCGGCGTGGGCAAGGGGACGCTCAGCCGGCAGATCAACGGGCTGGAGGCACTCGGCCTGGTGCACCGCGAGCCGGACCCGAGTGACCGGCGGGCGGCGCAGATCAGCCTCACCGAGGAGGGGCAGCACCGGTTCGATGTCGCCCGAGCCGCCCGATTGGGCGAATTCCTCCGCGCGCTTGACGACTGGCCGACCCGGGACGTGGAGGAGTTCGCCCGGCTCCTCGGCCGCTTCAACGATTCCTGGAGATGACCCCGCGAGGCGGGGAATGTCGCCACCCCCCGGCAAGTTGTTGCTTGAGGCAACCAAAACGTACGGGCTGGAGGCACCACACGATGAGCCAGGCGACAGCGTCCCGAGCGCCCGCCGTCGACATGACCCACCGGCAGATCCTGGAGGCCCTCTCCGGCCTCCTGCTGGGCATGTTCGTCGCAATCCTCTCCTCCACGGTCGTCTCGAACGCGCTGCCGCGGATCATCACTGAGCTGCACGGCGGCCAGTCCGCCTACACCTGGGTGGTCACTTCGGCGCTGCTTGCGACCACCGCAACCACCCCAATTTGGGGCAAACTGTCCGACCTGGCCAGTAAGAAGACACTGGTCCAACTCGCCCTGGGCATTTACGTCCTGGGCTCGGTGCTGGCCGGCCTGGCGCAGGGCACCAGCGAGCTGATCGCGTGTCGGGTGCTCCAGGGCGTCGGCGCCGGTGGCCTCACCGCCCTGGCCCAGGTGATCCTGGCGACGATCATCGCGCCGCGCGAGCGGGGCCGCTACAGCGGCTACCTGGGCGCCGTGATGGCCGTCGGCACCATCGGCGGCCCGCTGATCGGCGGCGTGATCGTCGACACCTCGTGGCTCGGCTGGCGCTGGTGCTTCTACGTCGGTGTGCCGTTCGCCATCGCCGCGCTGGTCGTGCTGCAGAAGACGCTGCACCTGCCGGTGGTCAAGCGCAAGGCACAGATCGACTGGTGGGGCGCCACCCTGATCACGGCGGCGGTCTCGGTGCTGCTGATCTGGGTGTCCCTGGCCGGCGACCAGTTCGCCTGGGCGTCCTGGCAGACCGTCGCCATGGTCCTCGGCGCCCTGCTCCTCGGCGCGCTCGCCATCCGGGTGGAGACCCGCGCCGCCGAGCCGATGATCCCGCCGCGGCTGTTCCGCAACCGGACGATCACCCTCGCCGTCGTCGCCAGCGTCGCGGTGGGCGTGGGCCTGTTCGGCGCGTCGATCTTCCTCGGCCAGTACTTCCAGATCAGCCGGGGCGAGTCCCCGACGATGGCCGGCCTGATGACCCTGCCGATGATCCTCGGCCTGCTGGTCGCCTCGACGGTGGGCGGACGGATCATCACGAAGACCGGCCGCTGGAAGCGCTTCCTGGTAGCCGGTTCGGCGCTGCTCACCGTCGGCTTCGCGCTCATGGGCACCCTGCGCGCGGACACCAGCTACGCCCTGCTCAGCGTCTACATGCTGCTGGTCGGCGTCGGCCTGGGCCTCACCATGCAGAACCTCGTCCTCGCCGTGCAGAACACCGTCGGCACGCACGAGCTCGGCGCGGCCAGCTCGGTGGTGGCGTTCTTCCGCAGCCTGGGCGGCGCGATCGGCGTCTCCGCCCTCGGCGCGGTCCTCGCCCACAAGGTCAAGGGCTACACCGCCGACGGACTGTCCCAGCTCGGCATCCCGGCCTCCAGCTCCGGCAGCGGCGGCACCCTGCCCGACGTGCACGCCCTGCCCGGCCCGCTGCGGGCGGTGGTGGAGGCCGCGTACGGCCACGGCGCCGGCGACATCTTCCTGGCCGCCGCCCCGTTCGCGCTGATCGCGTTGATCGCCGTGCTCTTCATCAAGGAAGTGCCGCTGCGCCAGCAGAACAGCACTCCGGTTTCCGGCGGGGACGAGCGGGAATCGAACAACATCGTGGGCGCGGTCCCCGCCGCCGAGCAGAGGTGAGGTAGAGCCATGGGCGTGGGAGCACCGGACCGCGAGGAGTACGGCCCCCGGGTCAGCTCGCTTCCCTTCGAGCGCGGCACCGACGGCCCGAGGGTGATCATGGTGGGTGTCGACGGCACCCGTACCTCCGGGCGGGCCGGCTCCTACGCCGCAGGGCTGGCCCGCCGGCAGGGCGCCGCGCTCGTGGTGGTCTTCGTCAGCTCGGCGAGCGGCCTCACCTCCCTGGTGCCCGGGATGGATGCCGGCGCGGTCCAGCGCACCCACGACGAGCTGGCCGACGAGCTGCGCCGGGAGTGCCGACGGGGGGCCGAGCAGTTGGGCATTCCGGTGACGCTGCTGTGCCGACGCGGCGACGCGTACACCGAGCTGTGTGCGGCCGCCGACGAGTTCCGGGCCGACATGGTGGTGGTGGGCGCTTCCGAGCAGGCCGGGCACCGGCTGGTCGGCTCGGTCGCCACCCGGCTGGTCCGCAAGGGGCACTGGCCCGTCGTCGTGGTGCCCTGAATAACCCGTCGCGGACCGTCCCACGTCCCGGGCAGGATGCGCGCCATGACGTGGACCGCACCGGAGATCACCCGAACCCCCGAACCGTACGTCGGCGACGAGCGCACGATGCTCGACGGCTGGCTCGACTACCACCGGCAGACACTGCTGCTCAAGTGCGCAGGGCTCACCGAGAAGCAGTTGCGCACCCCGAGCGTCGAGCCGTCCGGGCTGACCCTGCTCGGCCTCGTCCGGCACCTCGCCGAGGTGGAGGCGTGGTGGTTCCGGGAGAGCTTCGCCGGCGAGCGGGTCGACTACCCGTACTTCACGCCCGAGAACCCGGACGCCGACCACGACGTGAGCGCCGCCGATGCCGAGGCGGACTTCGCCACCTTCCACCGCGAGGTGGCACTGGCCCGCGCGGCCGCCGCCGGGCACTCCCTCGACGAGACGTTCACCGAGGTCGGCGCGAAGAAGCGCACCTTCAACCTGCGCTGGGTGTACGTGCACATGATCGAGGAGTACGCCCGACACAACGGCCACGCCGACCTGATCCGGGAACGCATCGACGGCGTCACCGGCGAGTGAGCGCCGCTCAGTAGTCCAGAGCCGCGCGCAGGTAGCGCAGGTCGGTGTGGCCGCCCCAGCGGTGGGCCGACAGCCCGGCGGACCGGGCGCCCCGTACGGCCCAGTCCTCGTCGTCGACGAAGAGGACCCGGGCCGGTGGGGTGGCCAGCGCCTGGCAGGCAGCCTGGAAGTACTCCGGAGCGGGCTTGTGCACGCCGAGCGTGGACGAGTTGACCACCACGTCGAACTCGCCGACCAGGCCGAGCACGGCGAGGTCGGCGTCGAGCAGGTCGGTGGCGTTGGTGCCCAGGCCGACGGGAATGCCGGCGGCGCGCACCTCCCGGACGAAGTCGAGCACCTCGGTGTCCACCTCGCCCCGGTAGCGCTGCCACTGCTCGACGGCCGCGCGGGCCCGGTCCGGCCCGCCGGCCGGCTCGGCGAGCGCGTCGGCCACGCTGCTCACCCAGTCGGCGTGGCTGACCTGGCCGGTGAGCACCGGCTGGAGCCGTCCCCACTGCATGGCGATCTCGGTGAGCACCCCCTCGGAGAGGCCGTACTCCCGCTCGACGTCGGCCGCCACCGCCGGGTCCCACCGGCGCAGTACGCCGTCGAAGTCCAGCAGGAGCGCCCTCGCGCGTTCCCGAGCCACTACCCGTTCTCCTCGCCGCGGCCGGGCCGCTGGTCGTCCTCGTCGGCCCGGTTGAGCCGTTGACTGATCACCTGGGTGACCCCGCTGCGCATGGTCACCCCGTACAGCGCGTCGGCGATCTCCATCGTCCGCTTCTGGTGCGTGATGACGATCAGCTGACTCTTCTCCCGCAACTGTGCCAGCAGCGTGATGAGCCGGCCCAGGTTCACGTCGTCCAGGGCCGCCTCCACCTCGTCCATGATGTAGAACGGGCTGGGCCGAGCGCGGAAGATCGCCACGAGCATGGCCACGGCGGTCAGCGACCGCTCACCACCGGAGAGCAACGACAGGCGCTTGATCTTCTTGCCCGGCGGGCGGGCCTCGACCTCGACGCCGGTGGTGAGCAGGTCCTCGGGGTCGGTGAGGATGAGCCGGCCCTCACCGCCGGGAAAGAGCACCGTGAACACCTGCTGGAACTCGCGCGCGGTGTCCTCGAAGGCGCTGGCGAAGACCTCCAGGATCCGCTCGTCCACGTCCTTCACGACGGTGAGCAGGTCCCGTCGGGTGGCCTTGAGGTCCTCCAACTGCTCGGAGAGGAACTTGAAGCGCTCCTCCAGCGCCGCGAACTCCTCCAACGCCAGTGGGTTGACCTTGCCGAGCAGCGCGAGTTCGCGTTCCGCCTTGGCGGCCCGTTTCTCCTGCACCGGCCGCTCGTAGCGCACCGGCTCGGGCACCGGCAGACCGTCGCGTTCGGCGGTGGCCACGTCGACCTGGGTCGGTGGGACGAGCTGGTTCGGGCCGTACTCGGCGACGAGGGTCTCCACGTCCAGCCCGAAGTCCTCGGCGGCCTTCGCCTCCAGTTGTTCGATCCGCAGCCGCTGCTCCGCGCGGGCCACCTCGTCGCGGTGGACCTGGCTGGTCAGACGCTCCAGCTCGGCGCCGAGGCGCTTGGCCGCTCCGCGTACCTCCTGAAGCTCCGCCTCGCGGGCGGCGCGTTCGCGCGCGACGGCGTCGCGGTGCTGCTCGGCCGTCGCGATCGACGTGGTGAGCCGGGTGAGCGCCGCGCGCGCTCCGCCCGCGACGGCCCGGGCGATGCCCGCGCCCCGGGCGCGCGCCGCCCGCCGCGCGGCGGCGCGTTCGCGGGCGGCCCGCTCCGCGGTGGCCTGCCGGGTCAGCGAATCGGCCCGGCCCGCGATCGAGGAGACCCGCTCCTCGGCGGTACGCACCGCGAGCCGGACCTCCATCTCGTTCTGTCGGGCCTGCGGCACCATGGCGGCGAGCTGGTCCCGTTCCTCGGCGGAGGGTTCGGCGTCGACCGGGGTCTCCTCGGCCAGCCGAAGCCGCTCCTCCAGCTCGTCGAGCGTGGCGAGGTCCCGCTGCCGGGCGGCCTCGGCGCGGGCGCGGGATTCGCCGAGGCGGTCGGTCTCCGCCTTGGCGGACCGGGCGGCCGCGCCCAGCTCGGCGAGCCGGCGGGCGGCGGCGTTGCGGTGGCTCTCCGCCTCGCGCTTCTCGGCGGCGGCGTGCTGCACGACCTCCTTCGCGGCGGTCACCTCGGCGCGCGCCTCGACGAGCTGGTCGCGCAGCTCCACGCCGGTCCGCTCGGCGGTGAGCCGATTGGTCCGGGCCTCCTCGACGGCCGCCTGCACCTCGATGTAGCTGGGTGCCTTGGACGACCCGCCGGCCGCCGCGTACGCCCCGACGACGTCGCCGTCCGGGGTGACGGCTCGCAGCTCGGGGTTGCCGGCGACCAGCTCGGCCGCCGCGGCGAGATCGTCGACGAGCGCCACGTCCCGCAACGCCCGGTGCACCGCCGGACGGATGTCGGGCGCGCACTCCACCAGGTCGGGGGCCCAACGGGCGCCGTCGGGCAGCTTCGGGCGCAGCGCGTCGGCCGATCCGGTAATGCCGGGCCCGGCGGGGCTGCCGACCAGCAGACCGGCCCGACCGGCGTCGGAGATCTTCAGCAGCCGCATCGCCTCGACGGCCTCGTCCACCCCGCTGACGGCGACGGCGTCGGCGAGACCGCCGAGCGCGGCGGCCAGCGCGGCCTCGTGGCCGGGAGCGACGGTGAGCAGGCCGGCGAGGCTGCCGAGCAGACCGGGGACGTCTCCGGCGCGGGCGAGCAGCGCACCGGCGCCGTCCTTGCGCCGCAGGCCCAGCGCCAGGGCCTCCTCGCGGGCCTTCCAGGTGGCGGCGTCCTTCTCCGCGGCCCGCTCGGCGTCGGCGAGGGCCCGTACGGCCGCCTGGGCGCGTTCCTGGACGGCGAGCGCCTCGGCGTGCCGGGCGTCCAGGTCCGCGTTGTCCCGGTCCGCCTCGGTGGACTGGGCGGCGACCGCGTCCAGGTCGGCCTGCGCCTGTTCGGCGCGGCCCAGCGCGTCGGCGTGCGCGACGGCGAGGCGTTCGATCTCCTCGCCGGCGCTGGTGGTGCGGGCGCGGGCCGAGTTGACCTGGCCGGTGAGGCGGGCCATGCCCTCGCGCCGGTCGGCGATGGCCTTGGCGGCGGCGACCAGCTCGCGTTCGGCGGCGGCGAGCTGCCGTTCCAGCTCCTGGCGGTGCTCGACCGCCTCGGCCAGCCGGATCTGGTCGTCGGTGAGCGCCGCGCGCAGCTCCTCCTCCTGCTCGCGGACGCGCTCGGCCTCGGCTTCCAACTGGTCGGGGTCGCGGCCGGGCCGTTCGTCGTCGCCGCCGGCGCTGAGGTGCCGCAGCCGTTCCCGGGCGAGCTGTTCGATCGAGCGGAAGCGCTCCTGCAGCGCGGACAGCTTGTACCAGGTGTCCTGCGCGGCGGCGAGCAGCGGCGCGTCCTCGGCGAGGGCGGCCTCCAGCTCGCCGAGCCGGCCCTGCACCTCGGCGTGCTCCCCCTCGATCTGCTCGCGCCGCTCCCGCAGTGCGGTCTCGTCGGCGATCTCCCGGTCGAGCGTGGTCCGCAGGGTGGCCAGGTCGTCGGCCAGCAGGCGCAGCCGGGCGTCGCGCAGGTTGGCCTGGATGGCGGCGGCGCGGCGGGCCACCTCGGCCTGCCGGCCCAGTGGCTTGAGCTGGCGACGCAGCTCGGCGGTGAGGTCGTTGAGGCGGTTGAGGTTGGTCTGCATCGCATCGAGCTTGCGAAGGGCCTTTTCCTTGCGCTTGCGGTGCTTGAGGACGCCGGCGGCCTCCTCGATGAACGAGCGGCGGTCCTCCGGCTTGGCGTGCAGCATGCCGTCCAGACGGCCCTGCCCGACGATGATGTGCATCTCCCGGCCGATGCCGGAGTCGGACAGCAGCTCCTGGATGTCGAGCAGTCGACAGGTGTTGCCGTTGATCTCGTACTCGCTCTCGCCGGAGCGGAACATCCGGCGGGTGATGGAGACCTCGGTGTACTCGATCGGCAGCGCGCCGTCGGTGTTGTCGATGGTGAGGGTGACCTCGGCGCGGCCCAGCGGGGCGCGGCCGGCGGTGCCGGCGAAGATGACGTCCTCCATCTTGCCGCCGCGCAGCGCCTTGGCGCCCTGTTCGCCGAGCACCCAGGCGATGGCGTCGACGACGTTGGACTTACCGGAGCCGTTCGGGCCCACCACGCAGGTGATCCCGGGCTCCAGCTTCAACGTCGTGGCGGAGGCGAAGGACTTGAAGCCCTTCACCGTCAGGCTCTTGAGATACACCTTCTCGATCCTCGTCCGGTGGCCGCCGTACCGTCGCCGGCTGCGGGGACCTGGGTGAACCCGCAGACTAACCCGGTGACGGCACCCGCCCGGCACGCGACCCGCCCCGGCCGGGACGACGACCCGCGCTCACCCGTGGCCGAGGAGACAACGCGCTGTCGTCACGGCGGTGACGGAAAGGCAAAGGCCTTTCATGATCAGAATGCGGTTCGGCACGTTCTGCGATAACTGCGGGAGCGCTTAACGCGAGGCCGGTTACAAGATCATAAATCGTCGGCCGCGAAAGGGGCCGGACAGCGTTGCGCGCCGGCACATGGGTGTCGGCGCGCATTTTTGCGGTGGTGCTGCGACTCAGTTTTCCAATCCCGAAGATCAGGTCAGCGCCGGCTCGGCGAGACGGAGCAGGTCGTCCGCTTCCGCCGCAGCCGCCGCGAGCCGATCATTGTCGGCACGCAGACGCGTGATCTCGAACTCCAGTGCCTGAACCCTGGAACGCAGTCGGGTGACCTCGTCGAGCAGACGCCGGTCGGGCGCTGCACCTACGTGGCCGTAGAGGGCCTTCGCCATGCTGACTCCTTGATATGCGCTGCCGGAAAGGCCGGCCAAGCGCGCGCCCATTAAGTACGCGGCTGTCATTCCAGGTGTATCTGGGCATGACCGGGCGCGACTGGCGACACCTATATATTGAGCCGCAAACCCCTCCTTCGTCAAGTTCTCGCAGGCCGTAGATCATCTCCACGTCGACCTGTCCACTTGTCGGGGGGCTGCCGCAAGGCACGGACACGCTCTGTCCGGACGCCTTTACTGTACGCCCGTATTCCCGGAAGTCACCGCCTTGGCGTCCGACTTCCTCTTAACTCTTCCTTAGCCACGTTGCCGCAGGTCGCGGGCGAGTCGTAGCGTCACCCGGGCCCACAACCGACCCCGTGGAGGCAGCGGCGTGTACGGCTTGACCGACCCGATGGACCCGAACGGCGCCGCCAAGCGTGCCGAGCGGCCGACCGACGAGCCGGACTGGCTGACAGACCGCCCGGAGCCCCGCTCGGCGTACCTGTTCGGGGACGACCCCGACCAGCCCGCTGACGAGTGGCACGCCGCCGAGCCCTCCCCCCGCTGGGAGCCCGCCCCCATGAAGGCGTCGACCACTGGCCAGCCGGGCCAGGGGTGGGGCGACGAACCGACCGGCGACACACGGCCGACAGAGGTCACGGACGGGTGGCGCGACCAGACCGACGCGTACCGCACCGGAGGCAGGAACACGGAGGCCGCCGGCGACGGGCGGACCGGCACCGGACGGCACCGCTCGCCGCGGAACTGGCGTCGCCCGCTCATGATCGGCGGCGCGGCTGCGACGGCCACCCTCGTGGTGAGCATCGGCGTCGGCGCGCTCGCGATGCCCGGCGGCAACGGGCCGGCCGACGAGCCGAGCGCCGTCGACGACACCGTCGCCGCCGCGCCCGCGGTCCCCACCGACGAGGCGACCAGCGATGCTCCGGTCGCGCCTTCCCCGACCAGCTCGCCCAGCCCGGCGCGGCCGAGCCCGTCGCCGAGCAAGGTCGTCAAGCCCACGCCGGCCTCGTCGCGGACCACCGCCACGTCCCGCCGCAGCGTCGATCGCAGCACCGCCCCGAGCACCGCCAGCGGCACCGTCAGCGACCAGGCCCGCGAGGTGGTGGACCTGGTCAACGCCGAGCGGGCCAAGGCCGGCTGCAAGGCGCTGAGCATCGACGACAAGTTGATGACCGCCGCGCAGCGGCACAGCCAGGACCAGGCCGACCACAGCAAGATGACACACACCGGCAGCGACGGCAGCGACACGGGCGTCCGGCTGGACCGCGTCGGCTACGCGTGGCGTACCTACGGCGAAAACGTGGCGTGGAACCAGAAGACGCCGGCCGCCGTGATGGATGCCTGGATGAACAGCTCCGGGCACCGCGCCAACATCCTGAACTGCGCGTTCACCGAGATCGGCGTCGGCATCGCCAGCAGCGACGGGCCGTACTGGACGCAGGTCTTCGCGGCGCCGCGCTGACCGCGCGTCGTCCGCGCCCCCGCGCTCGTTGACCCGGTTGGGTACGCCGGGGTACACGGCGGCGTGCCGGTGGGGGCGGCGACGGGCCGCCCGGGACCCGGGAGCTGCCGATGCGGATCCGGCCGCGGCGACGTCGCGCCGCACGCCCGCTACGCCGGATCGTGTCGGCCGCCGTCGCGCTCGTCCTGGTGGTGCCGGCGTACGGCTGCCGGCGCGAGCTGACCCCGCCCGGCGCGCCCACCCCGTGGCCGGCCGCCCAGTCCCGCCACTGGCAGTGGCAGTGGCAACTCGACGGCCCGCTCGACGAGACGGTGGAGGCGGACGTCTTCCTGCTCGACCCGGTGGCGACCACGGCGGCCCAGACGGCCGAGCTGCGCGCACGGGACCGACGGCTGATCTGTCAGGTGGCGGTCGGCTCGATGCGCCCGACCGACCCGGACGCCAGCCGACTGCCCGCCGTCGTGCTCGGCGCTCCCGGTCGACAGTCCGGCAGTCGGTGGCTGGACGTACGGGCCTGGGACGCGCTGGAGCCGGTGCTGACCGACCGGTTCCGGCTGTGCCGGGGCAAGGGCTTCGGCGCGGTGGCGCTGGCCGACGCCGACGGGTACGCGCACCGCAGCGGTTTCCCTTTGGGGTTCGACGATCAGCTGCTGTTCAACCGCCGCCTGGCCCGCCTGGCGCGCTCGCTGGAGCTCTCCCCCGGGCTGGTCAACGACGTGCCGCAGCTCGCGGCCCTGGCGCCGGACTTCGACTTCGTGGTCAACGAGGAGTGCGTCCGGCTCGACCAGTGCGCCAAGCTGCTGCCGTTCGCGGACGCCGGCAAACCGGTCTTCCACGTCGAGTACGTCGGCACGACCGACGAATTCTGCGTCACCACCGTCGGCTACGGCTTCGCGTCGATCCGCAAGGACCGGGAGTTGGACGCCTGGCGGGAGCCCTGCCCGCTGCCGTGACCGCCCGCCACTGGTCTCGGACCGGCCGCGCTCGACCGGACGGCCCGTGCCGGGCCGCGAGTCGCGGCCCGGCACGGGGAACGATCTGCTGCTCAGGAGACGGGCACCAGCTCCGGCGCGGGGGTCGGCGGATCGGTGGGAGCGGGCGTCGGGCGTCGACGCAGGAACCGCGGCGCCCACCAGTTCGCGTCACCGAGCATGGTCATGAGAGCCGGCAGCACCACCCCCCGGATGATCGTGGCATCCAGCAGGATCGCCGCCGCCAGACCGATGCCGAGCTGCTTCATGTCGATCGTGCTCAACGTGGCGAAGATCGAGAACACCCCGACCATCACGATCGCCGCGCTGGTCACCACCCCGGCCGACGACGTGATGCCGTACGAGACCGCGTCCCGGTTGGACATTCCGGCCCGTATCCCCTCGCGGATCCGGCTCACCACGAACACGTGGTAGTCCATCGAGAGCCCGAACAGCACCACGAACAGGAACAGCGGCAGCCAGGAGACGATCGCCCCCATCGACGTGAAGCCGAGCAGTCCCTCGGCCCAGTCACCTTGGAAGACCAGCACCAGCAGCCCGTACGCGGCACCGGCGGAGAGCAGGTTCAGCACGATCGAGCTGGCCGCCACCACGACCGAGCGGAAGGTGAGCGTCATGACGAGGAACGTGAGCGCCAGCACGAAGCCCATCACCAGCGGCAGTTTGTCGCGGACATGCGCCGCGTAGTCCTCGCTGTCGGCCACGCTGCCGCCCACCGCGTACTCGATGCCGGGGATGCCCCGCAGCTCGGCCGGGACCAGGTCGGCGCGCAGCTTCTCCAGCGACTCCACCGACCGGTCGTCGCGGCTGGCGTACGGGGTGGCGACGTCCAGCACCGACACCCGCCGGTCGGCCGACACCTTGATCTTCGGGCCGTCCGCCTCGGTGGGGGCGAACAGCGGATCGGCGGAGGCGCGGGCGGCCAGGTCGGTGAGCGCCGCGCCCACCCGGTCGGCCTGGTCGGCCGGCGCGCGCACGGCCACCACGTGATTGGTGCCGGTGCTCGGGAAGGCGGCGGTGAGCCGGTCGTACGCCTGCATGGCCGGTGTCGTGCGCGGCAGGTCCTCCATGCCGGGGAACTTCAGCTTCATGCCGAGTGCCGGCGCGGCCAACGCGAGCAGCAGGCCGACCGAGATGACGAGCGTCGCCACCGGTGCCCGCAGCGCGGGACGCAGCACCGTCGGCCAGAGCCGGGGCGTACGCGCCTCGCCGTGCCGTCCCGTGCGCGGCGCGGTGAGGCGCCACAGCAGCGGCACCCGGGGACGGTCGACCCAGCGGCCCAGCCGGGCCAACAGGGCGGGCAGCACGGTCAGCGAACCGGTCACCGCGACGGCCACCACCAGGATCGAACCCACGGCCAGCGACGAGAAGACGACGTCGCCGGCGAGGAACAACCCGGCCATCGCGATGATCACCGCGACCCCGGAGACCACCACGGCATGCCCGGAGGTCTCCGCGGCGATCTCCACGGCGTCCAGGCCGGAGCGGCCCTTGGCGCGTTCCTCCCGCTCCCGGCGAATGTAGAACAGCGAGTAGTCGACCCCCACCGCCATGCCGATCAGCAGGATCACCGGTGACGTGGTGTCGGTGGCCGGCACCAGGTGCGAGGCGAGCGTGGACAGACCCATCGCCGCGGCGACCGACGAGAGCGCCAGCAGCACCGGCACGCTGGCCGCGATCAACGCGCCGAACGCGATGATCAGAATGGCGAGGGTCACCGGCAGGCTCAGCAGCTCGGCCCGCTCGAAGTCCTTGCCGAGGGTGTCGTCGAGCGCCTGACCGATCGACGCCCCGCCGACCTGCTCGACGCGTACCTGGGGGTGCGCGCTCTGCACCCCGGCGGTGGCGTCCCGCAACGGCTGCACCCGGTCGGACGCCGTCTCCGGGTCACCGGACATGGTGATCGGCAGCAACAGCGCCGACCCGTCCCGCGCGGTGACCGGTGGGCCGATCTCGGCAACCCCGGTGACCGTACGCAGCCGGGCGGCGGCATCGTCGGCGGCCGCCTTCGCCGCGGCCGGGTCCAGGGTGCCGCCCCGGGGGGTGATGAGGACGTTCTCCACGGCCGGGTCGTCGAAGTCCCCGCCGTTCACGATGAGGCTGGCCCGCCCGGCCTCGCCGATCGCCTGGTCGTCGCCGGTGGCCTCGTTGAGGCCGGCGGCGCTGCCCCCGACGAAGCACACCGCCACGAACACGACCCACAACGCGATCGCCCGCCACGGATGCTCGGCGCTCCACCGCGCCATCCGCACCGTCACCGGTCTGCTGCCCATCAGTGCCCCCCTGTCACGTCGACCCCCTGCCGACCGTGCTGACGTTAGGGGCGTGACGAGGCGGTCACATCGGGGAACGGCCCCGGCCCGCCCCGGAGTCGTCCGACCGGGGGCGGCGGGTCCGCCGGGCGGGCATCAACCCGCGATTCGGGCGTACGCCGGGGAACTACCCGGAGCGTCCGGCCGCAACCCGCCGGCACCGACCCGGAGCCGACTCCGGGTCATCCCCGAAGGGTTCCCCGAGGCCGGGGCTGGCAACGCGGGCAGCTGTACGAGGAGCGGTTCATGAACGACTCACGCCGGATCGGCATACCGCAGCGCCGGCACGGCTCACCCTCGCGGCCGTACGCGTTCAGCGCACGGTCGAAGTAGCCGCTCTCGCCGTTGACGTTGACGTAGAGGGCGTCGAAGCTGGTGCCGCCCACCTTGATGGCCTCGGCGAGCACGTCTCGGACGTGGCCGAGCAGGCGCTGGGCGGCCGGACCGGTGAGCGCGTCGGTCGGGCGGGCGCCGTGCAACCGCGCACGCCAGAGCGCCTCGTCGGCGTAGATGTTGCCCACCCCGGAGATCAGCGTCTGGTCGAGCAGGGCCCGCTTCACCTCGGTCCGCCGGCGTCGCAGCGCGGCGACGAACGCCGCGTCGGAGAACTCCGGGTCCATCGGGTCACGCGCGATGTGCGCGATCTCGGCCGGCAGGTCGGCGCCGCCCTCGCTCACCGCGAGCCCACCGAACGTGCGCTGGTCGACGAAGCGCAGCTCGGGCCCGTCGTCGGCGAACCGGAACCGGACCCGCAGGTGGGTCTCGTCGGGGGTGCCGGGCGGCTGGAGCAGCAACTGACCCGACATGCCGAGGTGCCCGACCACCGCGTCCCCGCTGTCCAGCGGGAGCCACAGGTACTTGCCGCGCCGCCGGACGTCCAGGATCGTCCGGCCGGCGAGCACGTCGGCGAAGTGCGCGCCGCCGGGTACGTGCCGCCGGACGGCACGCGGGTGCCGGACCTCGACCGAGGCGATCCGCCGGCCGGTGACCCACTGGGCCAGCCCTTGCCGGACGGTCTCCACCTCGGGCAACTCAGGCACGGCCGGACCCCTGCTCCTGCGCCACGTCGGCCGGCATGACCTGCGCCAGGTGGTCGGCCTGCTCGGCCTCGGCCGCCTGCTCGGCGCGCTCCAGCGGCCCGGCCGCGTCGCCCCGGTCGGCGTCGGCCAAGGCGTGCTGGTCGGCTGAGGTGTCCTGGTCGGCCGCGTTGTCCTGGTCGGCCGCGTTGTCCTGGTCCTGCTCGTGCTGGTCCGAGAGCATCCGCCAGGCCGCTTCGGCGGCGCGCTGCTCGGCCTCCTTCTTGCTGCGCCCCTCCGCGCCGCCGTACCGGTTGCCGGCCACCACGACCCAGGCCGTGAACGTCTTGAGGTGATCCGGTCCGGTGCCCTCGATCCGGTACTCGGGCACGCCCAGGCCGAGCGCGGCGGTCAACTCCTGCAGGCTGGTCTTCCAGTCCAGGGCGGCGCCCCGGCCGGCCGACTCGGCCATCAGCGGGTCGAAGAGGCGGTGGATCACGATCCCGGCGGTGTCCAGCCCGTACTGGAGGTAGATCGCGCCGAGCAGCGCCTCCAGGGTGTCGGCGAGGATGCTCGCCTTGTCCCGGCCACCGGTGGACTCCTCGCCCTTGCCCAGCAGCAGGTACGCGCCGAGGCCGTCCGGGCCGAGGCCGCGGGCCACGTCGGCGAGCGCCCGCATGTTGACCACGCTCGCCCGGAGCTTCGCCAACTGTCCCTCGGGCAGGTCCGGGTGGTTGTGGAACAGGGCGGTGGTGATCACGACGCCGAGCACCGAGTCGCCGAGGAACTCCAGTCGCTCGTTCGTCGGCAGGCCGCCGTTCTCGTACGCGTACGAGCGGTGGGTCAGCGCGCGTTGCAGCAGGTCCGGCTCCAGGCTGACGCCGAACGCGGCTTCCAGGTGACCGACGGACGCCCGCCGCCGCTTGTCGTTGCTCATGATGTGCGTACCTCGGTGTCGGTGGGGCGGTCGGTGCGGTCCGTCGCGGCGTCGCCGTCGAGCAACGCGGAGACCAGATCGGTGGCACGCCGCCGCCACAGGTGAGCGGCGAGTGCGATGCCGGAGGCGACGTCGGCGGCACGGGCGGAGCCGTGACAGACGACGACGGTCCCCGCGACGCCCAGCAGGGCCGCCGCGCGGGGAGCGCCACCCTCGGCGGGTGGGCCGCCGGCCATGGCGTACGCGCCCTCGATCGCCTTGAGCAGCACGTTACCGGTGAAGCCGTCGGTGACCACCACATCGGCGCGCGCGCCGTCGGCCACGTCGTACCCCTCGACGAGGCCGACGTAGCGCGCCCCGCCGGGCAGCGGTTCGACGGCGAGCAGGGGGTCGGTGGCCCGGCGTACCCGGTCGCCCTTGCCAGCCTCGGTGCCCACCGAGAGCAGGCCGACCCGCGGCGCGGCGATCGAGTGGGCCACCGCGGCGTACGCGGCGCCGAGAACGGCGTGCCGGGCGAGGGTGGCGGGGCGGGGTTCCAGTGAGCCGCCCACGTCGAGCAGGACCACCGGCCCGGCGACCGCGGGCAGGGTGGCGACCAGGGCGGGCTGGCGGATCTCCGACCAGCGCCCGACGCCGAGCACGGCAGCCGTGACCGTGGCGCCGGTGGCGCCGGCGGAGACGAGGGCGTCGGCGGCGCCGTCGCGGACGGCCGTGACGGCGGCCCGGACGGTGCTCTCCGAGCGGGCGGCGCTGGGATGGTCGGCCATACCAACGGCGGAACGGACCGGCCGGACCGTGATCCGGGCCCGTTCGGCCGGGGCGAGGGCAGCGATCAGCCCGTCGGCGACCTCAGTCGGACCGACGAGCAGCAGGTGCAGGTCAGGGTCGGCGCGCATGGCCCGCAGAGCGCCGTCAACCACGACGGCGGGAGCGTCGTCCCCGCCGAGGAGGTCAACGGCGATCCGCGCGGTGCCCGGCTCCACCAGGACGCCGGCCGGAGTGGGCCGGGCGTCGGAGGGAGCCGGGGCACCGGGCGAATGCCAGGATGCGCGCGCCGCCCGACCTGGGGTCGGGGGCGTCACTCGGCGTCCAGGTCAGACCTCGAGAACCTGGCGGCCGTTGTAGGTGCCGCAGACGGAGCAGGCGGCGTGCGGCAGCTTCGGGGACTTGCACTGCGGGCACGCGACGGTCGCGACCACGGTCGCCTTCCAGTTCGCCCGGCGGGACCGGGTGTTGCTGCGCGACATCTTGCGCTTCGGGACGGCCACGGTTCTTACTCCTCTGTAACGGTCATTTGCGACAGGCCCGCCCAACGCGGGTCGATCTGCTGGTGACTGTGGTCGGCCGGCAGATCGTCCCAGTGCGCCCCACATTCAGGGCACAGTCCTGGGCAGTCCTCCCGGCAGAGCGGGTTGGTCGGCAGCGTGAGCACCAACGCGTCCCGCAGCGCCGGCTCCAGGTCGATCAGATCGCCCTGCATCCGGCCCACCTCGTCCTCGTCGGTCGTGGCGTCCGTGGTGCTGTTCTCGTACGCGTACAGCTCCTGGATCGTCACGGCCATCGATTCGTTGATCTCGCGCAGGCAGCGCCCGCACTCGCCCCGGACGGGACCGGTGATGGTCCCCGAGACGAGTACACCCTCGGACACCGACTGCAACCTCAGATCGAGGTCGAGGTCCGCGCCCTCCGGTACGGCGATCAACTCCACACCGAGGTCCACCGGTGCCGGCACGACCCGCTGGACCTCACGCAACGCACCAGGGCGGCGCGGCAGGTCTCTCGTGTCGAGGACCAGCGGCGACCTGGGGTCGAGTGTCGATGGCGAGTGCTTGGGCATAGTAAGACTCCGGCCGGTGAGAGGCCGACAAAAAAGGTTACCTGGGCGACCGCCCGGCCGTCGAACCGGGGGCGACGCCTGCGGCGCAAATGTCGGCTGGTGAGGTGCCGCTCAGAAGGGTAGCGGGCGTTCCGCCTCATCCCCACCGAAGGTGCCGATCTCCCGCAGCGCGTGCATCTTGTCGCGGCCACGCTCTATCGAGGCGAGGGCCCGGGTGAGGAACTGCTCGAAGTTGGCCAGCGCCGTGTCGACGTAGTCGTCGACCTCCTCGCGCAGGCGCTGCGCCTCGGCACGGGCCTCGGCGATGATCCGGGCGCCCTCGTGCTCGGCCGACACGGTGATCTCGTTCACCGATACGAGGCGGGCGTGTTCTGCCTCACCCTCGCTGATGATCCGGTCCGCCTCGCGCTTGCCCGCGTCCATGATCTTGTCGCGCTCCTCCAGGAGCGCGGCGGCGCGACGCAGGTCGGCGGGGAGGTCCGCGCGCATCTCGTCCAGCGCGGCGATCACCTCGCCCCGGTCGACCATGCAGTTGTTCCGCGACATCGGGACGGAGCGTGCCTGCTCCACCATGGCGATCAGTTCGTCGATGCGATCGAGCGGGTCCACCGGTACCTCACTCCTGTCGTTCGTCGGCCGACCTCCATGATGCGGGCTACGGCCGGTTTCCCGCTGTGCCCATCATGGCGTGCCCGCCCCACACGATCCCCCACCACCCCAACCCGGCGCGTCGCGAAGCCGTCACTCCCGGCTCCCCGCCTCGCCGCCGCCCCGCCTCCACCTCGCCTCCACCTCGCCGATCTTGCGGTTTCTGTCGTGGCAAACCGCCATGAAGAGGGCAGAACGGCGACCGAAAGTGCAAGATCGCGGGGAGGTGGGGGGCGTGGAATCAGGGGCGCAGGCGGGCCTGGAGGGCCTCGCGGACCGGGTCGGGGACGTGCGCGGAGATGTCGCCGCCCCACTTGGCCACGTCCTTGACGAGGCTGGACGAGAGGAACGAGTAGAGCGGGTTGGTCGGCATGAAGAGCGTCTCGACGCCGGCCAGCCCGATGTTCATCTGGGCCATCTGCAGCTCGTAGTCGAAGTCGCTGACCGCCCGCAGCCCTTTGATCAGGACGCTCGCCTGCTGCGCCCGGCAGAAATCGACGAGCAATCCGCGGAACGACTCGACCCGCACGTTGTCGTACGACGAGGTCACCTCGCGGAGCATCTCGATCCGCTCGTCGACGGTGAACAGGCCGCTCTTGGACTGGTTCACGAGAACGCCGACGATCACCTCGTCGAACAGCCGGCTGGCGCGGCCGATGATGTCGAGGTGTCCGTTGGTGACCGGGTCGAACGAGCCGGGACAGACCGCACGTCTCATGATCGGCGACCGTACCAAAGGGTGGTCTCGCCGTACCGGCGACTGCGCTGCGCGGTGATCCCCTGCACCCACTCGAAGTCCCTGGTCCGGCGCGACCGCTCCACCACCACGAGGGCGTCCGGCGTCAGCCAGCCACCGTCGACCAGCGTCGTCAGCAGCGCGGTGATCTCCGCGTCCGGCACAGCGTAGGGCGGGTCGGCGAAGACCACGTCGTACCCGCCACCGTCCGGACCGGCGGCCAGCACCGTCGCCACCTTGCCGGCCACCAGGCGTACGGCGGCGCCGGCTCGCAGGGTCGCCACGTTCTCCCGGATCACCCGGGCGGCGCGCGGGTCGGACTCCACCAGCAGGACGTGCCCGGCGCCCCGGGACAGCGCCTCCAGCCCGACCGCGCCGGAGCCGGCGTACAGGTCGGCGAAGCGCGCGCCGTCGAGGTCGACCTCGGACTCGACGGCGCTGAAGAGCGCCTCCCGGACCCGGTCGGACGTGGGCCGGGTGCCGGCGCCGGGCGGTGCGGCGATCCGTCGGCCACCGAGTGTCCCGGCCACGATCCGGGTCACCGTCTCCTCCTGCTCATGACCAGGACGCTACGCGACCAGTCGGACCCGACGGCCGACACGGTCGGTACCACCACGCGGACCATGTGATCACTTCTCGTATATCAATGATCTCAACTTCATAACATCAGTCTTAGCAAATCCTGAGCACTGTCTCACGCCGGGCGATATCGCTAGGGTCTGCCGGGTGCCGGCGACAACCCGCCGGCCCACGGCTCGGGAGGGCGCCTCTCCGATCGGACGTGCGGTGACCGTCCACCGTCTCTCCCGTGCCACACCCCTGACGCTTCAGCACTCCAGGAGTACCCGTGATCCGTCCCAAGCTGTCGCTCCGGCGACCGCTGGCCATCCTGGGAGCCGCCATCGTCGGCCTCACCGGGGTTGTCGCGGTTGCCGCCCCAGCCAGCGCGCACCACACCACGATCAAGGCCACCGTCGACTGCGACCGGCAGACCGGCGAGCGCGTGATCACGTGGAACGTGGAGAACAGCGAGCGCGACAAGGCCGTGACGCTCCAGCGGGTGACCGCAGAGCCGTCGACGCCGGTGACGGTGCCCGTCGAGGGTGCCAAGGCGGTGCCGCTGCAGGGCTACGTCATCAAGAAGGGCGGCTTCGTGCAGGCCGTCCAGCGGGTGCCGGGCAACACCGCCAGCGCCAAGCTCGTGGTGTTCGGCAAGTGGAAGAAGAACGGCCAGGAAGCCACCAACGACGGCAGCATCACCATCCCCGCCGACCAGTCCTGCGCTCCGGCCCCGAAGTGCGTCGAGCTCGACAAGGCCAAGTACAGCCACACCTTCGACGGCACGAAGGGCACCGCCACCGTCAAGCTCGACGGTGACCTGCCGCTCTGCGGCGAGGGCAAGCAGTACTTCACGCTGGTGTCGTACTTCGCGCCGCGGCCGCAGTTCGCCACCCCGCAGTACGTCTACGGCACGCCGGACAGCGACTTCGTCAGCGCCACCCAGACCGAGATCACGTTGAACGTCGAGATCCCGGACTGCCACACCCAGGTCGACCTCATCTGGGGCGGCAAGGACCAGGTCATCGACGAGATCGTCGACGGCGGCAAGCGCTACGACAACAAGAAGCTGGGCTCGCCGGGCACCCCGGGCAACCGGTCCAAGGGCCCGCAGGGCTGGTACAACGGCGGCAGCAAGAGCTGCGCCACCCCGGCCTCGACCTTCGCGTCCAACTGCGACGGTTCGGTCGCCGTGTCGCTGAGCAACGACGGCAAGATCAGCAAGTACGCCGTCGAGTTCGAGGTCAAGGGCGAGAACGGCTTCACCAAGAAGGTCTCCGTCGCCCCGGGCAAGGCCGACACCAGCATCGTGGTGCCCGCCGCTGACGCCGGCAAGATCGAGGTCCTGGTCGACGGCAAGGTCATCGAGAACGGCACCTACTCGTGGGCGCGCCCCGAGGACTGCCCGCTGCCGGCCGTCACCACCAAGGCCGACTGCAAGGAGTTCGCCCTCACCGTCACCAACCCCGAGGGTGGCCTGCCGGTGAAGACCACCTTCACCTACGGCGACAAGACCGAGACCCGTACGGTCGCGGCCGGCGCCTCGGAGACGGTGACCTTCAAGGCCAGCAAGGCCGAGTCGGCGCTCGTCGCGCTGCCGGACCTGGACCTAGAGCTGGAAGCTGTCTACACGCCGGAGGGCAACTGCGGCGGTAGCGGTGGCGGCGGCAGCGAAGACGAGCCGGGTCTCCCGGTCACCGGTGCGGCGGCGGGCGGCATCGCCGCCGGCGCGGTCGCCCTGCTGATCGCTGGCGCGGCGCTCTTGGTCATCGCCCGTCGGCGTCGGGTGACCTTCACCGCCTGACCTGACCTGACCTGAGCTGAAGCCCGAGGGCGCGGCGACCACCCGGTCGACGCGCCCTCGGTCGTTATGCGTTGACAGGATCCAGCCGCAGTCGGCGGCCCCGGGCCCCTCAAGAGTCATGAGAGGGGTCACCAGCGCGCGCCGAGGTGTCGACGCTATCCGAGGTAAGGAGTGTCGCGGCCTTCTACGTGGTGCTTGAGGCGGAGTCGAACGGTGTCATGAATGGGGATGACGCTGAATTCGGCAGGGTCGATGAAGCGGACGTCCGTCGACTCGTCGCTGATGCTGATCGTGCCGCCGATGACGTGGGCGCGGTAGGTCACCGTGAATTCCTGGCGGACTTCGCCGTCGGGGTAGGCGATCACGTGCGCAGGATCGCTGTAGATGCCCAGCAGACCAGTGACTTCGACGTCCAGGCCGGTCTCCTCCCGTACCTCGCGGACGACGCACTGTTGCAAAGTTTCGCCGACATTCATGGCGCCGCCGGGTAGGGACCAGTTGCCGGAGTCGCTACGCCGTTGGAGCAGCACGCGGCCGCGCGGATCGGTGACGACGGCCGCCGCGGCGGGGACGAGACTGTTGGCGACCGGTGCTTGGGGGTCGTGGTAGTAGTCACGCCGGCCGGTCACCGGGCTTCCTTCGGGTAGGCGGTGGTGGTCTGCCATACCTGCTCGAACTGGTCGGCGTGGGCGGCGAAGATTCCGTGCGGCGAGAGTTCCCGCAGATGCAGCGCGGGGTGTTGGTAGCCGCGTGCGCGGTACAGGTGTGGGGTGACGATCATCTGGTGGTCGAACCGGAACACCGAGTTGTAGAGGTGCACCGCGTGCAGGCCGATTTCCACACCGGGCACGCCGCAAAGGGGCTCGCAGAAGTTGAGGGCGTTGCGGATCCGGCCGGGTAATGTGCCCCCGATCTGTTCGAGGGCGTCGCGTTCGGCGACGTGCGGACAGTCGGGATCGGCGAACGCGAGCCGGATCTGCGCACCGTCGGCGGCCTTGTCGGAGATGAGCTGCATCGTGTTGGGCAGCAATTCCAGCAGGAACGGGTAGGCGTAGCCGAGTAGGTCGATCCGAGTGGTCGCGCCGGTGAGCAAGGCGGCCCAGACATGGTGCGGGATGTCGGCGCGGTGGGCGTAGGCGGCCACGACCTCGGCTGTGGCCTCCGCGCCGGGTGCCTGGTCGAGACGGGTCTGGTGCCAAAGGTCTGCTTCGGTCTCGCCGAGGGCGTCGGCAACGGCGAGGCGGGTGCGCTGGTGCGGGACGCGACCACTGAGCCATCGGGTGACGGTCTTGACGTCGACACCGACGGCCGTGGCGAGGGCGGCCGAATCGAGGTGGGCGCGGAGCATGGCCGCGCGGAGGCGGTGACTCATACCGTCCCACCGTAGTGGACGCATCAGGATGCCTATGGGTCACAGAAGTGTCTGACTCTGTGTCCACGGGGACGTTGGAGTGCCCACAACCAGTTCGTAGGTTCAGCGCCAGGGCCTCACCGGTTCGCTTGCGGCAGATTCGCCGGGCTGGTGAGTGTCAGGGGGAAGAGGCCGTCAACACCCTGGGGAGGGGCCTCTTCTCCCCTCCAACGGTCCGGGAGGGTGGTGGGGTTGTTGTCGGCGCATCAGCCGGTAAGGCCGCAGTGGAACTGCGCCGGGTGCAGGTCACCGTGGCCGTGCAGAACCAGGAAGAGGCAGCTTGTTGAGGAGTTCACCGGCGCGCGGATTTCGCTGATGCTGCATCTGTCGGCGTACCTGGTGCAGGCGTGTGCCGACCTGCCGCGTACACCGTCTGGGGTGTTGCACTCGCGGTTTCTCGCCTGGCCGCGTTCGGCGGCGCTGCGCGACGAGCAGACGCGATGAGATCAGCCCTTCTCCAGGTACTCCGCACGGTCCTCGTCGACAAGCGCGGCCACCGACGCGGCCAGCGCCGGATTGCCCGCCAACTCCGGGTCGTCCCCGATCAGGGTGATGGCCTCGGCGCGGGCGTCCCGGATCAGGTCGGCGTCGCGTCGCAGGGACAGCAGCCGCAGGTGCGAGCGGTGCCCGGACTGGGTAACCCCCAGCACGTCGCCCTCGCGGCGCTGCTCCAGATCCAGTTCGGCGAGTTTGAAACCGTCGCTGGTGGAGGCCACCGCGTCCAGGCGTTCCCGCGCCGACGAGCCCTCGGCCGCCTCGCTGACCAGCAGGCAGAGCCCGGCGGCTGCCCCTCGGCCGACCCGGCCCCGGAGCTGGTGCAGTTGCGAGACGCCGAAGCGGTCGGCGTCCAGCACGATCATCACGGTGGCGTTGGGCACGTCCACACCGACCTCGATCACCGTGGTCGCCACCAGTACGTCCAGGTCACCGGCGGCGAAGGAGCGCATCACCGCGTCCTTCTCGTCGGCGGGCAACCGGCCGTGCAGCACCCCGATCCGCAACCCGTGCAGCGGCCCCTCGGCCAGCAGCGGTGCCACCTCGGTCACGGCCAGCGGAGGCCGCCGGCCGTTGTCGTCCTCCGGCGGCGGCTCCTCGTCGGACACCGGACCGTCCCCGATTCGCGGGCACACCACGTACGCCTGGTGACCGGCGGCCACCTCCTCGCGCAGCCGACGCCACGCCCGGTCCAGGAACGCCGGCTTCTCGACGGCCGGGACCACGTGCGAGGCGATCGGCGACCGGCCCCGGGGCAACTGGGAGAGAGTGGACACCTCCAGGTCGCCGTAGACGGTCATCGCCACCGTTCGCGGGATCGGCGTCGCCGTCATCACCAGCGTGTGCGGCGGCTGGTCGGCCTTGGCGCGCAGCGCGTCGCGCTGCTCCACGCCGAAGCGGTGCTGCTCGTCGACCACCACGAGACCCAGGTCGGCGAAATCGACACCCTCGTAGAGCAGCGCGTGGGTGCCCAGCACGATGCCGGCTGCGCCGCTGGCCACCTCGCCGAGCGCCCGGCGGCGGGCCGCCGCGCCCAGCGAGCCGGTGACCAGCTCGACCCGGGTGGCGTGGTCGGCGGAGTCCAGCTCACCGGCCCGGCCCAGCGGCCCGAGCAGGTCGAGCATGCCGCGATAGTGCTGCGCGGCCAGAACTTCGGTGGGAGCCAGCAGCGCGGCCTGCCCGCCCGCGTCGACCACCTGGAGCATGGCCCGCAGGGCAACCACCGTCTTGCCCGAGCCCACCTCGCCCTGCAACAGGCGGTGCATCGGGTGCGCGGCGGCCAGGTCATCGGCGATCTCCGCGCCCACCTCGCGCTGGCCGGCGGTCAGCTCGTACGGCAGACGGGCGTCGAACGCGTCCAGCAGCCCGTCGGCGCGCGGCGGACGGGGCCGGGCCGGCCAGTCGGCGGCCCGGTGCTTGCGCTGCACCAGCGTCAACTGGACGGCGAACGCCTCGTCCCACTTGAGCCGCCGTCGCGCCCGGTGCAGGGCCTCCTTCGTGGACGGTCGGTGGATCTCCCGCAGCGCCGCGCCCAGGTCGACGAGGTTACGGCTGGCCCGGACGGCGGCCGGCAGCGGATCGTCCGGCGGGGTGAACGTGTCCAGGACGACCCGTACACAGCGGGCGATGACCCAGGTCGGTACGGCAGCGGCGGCCGGGTAGACGGGGATCAGCGCGCCCGCGAACTCCTCGATCTCGTCGTTGACCGCCGCCTCGCCCTCGCCGCCCTCGCCGAGCAGGACGTACTCCGGGCCGTTGAGCTGCCGTTTGCCCCGGAACTCGGTGACCTTGCCGGCGAACAGCCCCCACCGGCCGGGCCGCAGCTCCCGTTCGCGCCACGCCTGGTTGCCGAAGAACGTCAGCGTCAGCACACCGCCGGAGCCGTCGCCGACGGTCACCTCGAGCAGGTTGCCCCGACGCTGACGCATCGGCCGTACGGCGGTGCGTTGCACCTGGGCCAGCACGGTGACCTGCTCCCCGACGTCCAGCGACCGGATGTCGGTGTGCTCGCCACGCTCGTCGTAGCGGCGCGGGAAGTGGTAGATGAGGTCGCCCGCCGTGTGCAGGTCGAGCTGGGAGGCCAACGCCTTCGCCGTCTTGTCGCCGACGAGCTTCTTCAGCGGCGTGTCCACCGTGGCCGGCTCACTCATTCGACCCCCACCAGGAGCGGATAGAACGGCTGACCGCCCGGGTACGCCTGTACCTCGACGAACGGCCAGCGCCGCGCGACGTGCGCGCGGACGGCATCGGTGAGCCCGGCGGGGGCGTCCGCCCCGGCGAGCAGGGTGACCAGCTCCCCGCCACCGCCGAGCATCCGGTCGACGACGGCGGCGCAGGTGTCGGTGAGGTCGGTGCCGATCAGGTGCACCTCGCCCTCGACCAGCGCAAGCACGTCACCGGGGCGGCAGGGGCCGGCGACCGTGAGCGCCTCGCGGCTGGCGTGGCAGACCTCGGCGTAGCGGCAGGCGCCGGCAGCCTCGGCCATCGCGATCACGTCGTCCTCGAACCGGCGCGTGCCGTCGCGGACCGCGAGGGCCGCGAGTGCCTGCACCGGTGAACGGGTCGGCACCACGCTCACCTTGATGCCGTGCCGGTGAGCCTCGCGGGCCGCCGCGCTGGCGACCGCCGCCGTGTTGGGATCGTTCGGCAGGACGACCACCCGGGCCGCCCCGGTGCCGCGCACCGCGGCCAGCAAATCACCGATGGACGGGTTGCGGCGCACCACCGTCGCGCCCTCGGCGGCGAACAGCTCGGCGATCCCGGCGCCGGTGGCCACGACCACGGCGGCCCGGCCGTCCTCGGGCGGACCGCCGGACGGCTCCGGCTGGTCGGCGAAGCGGGTCACCGAGATCCGGTACGGCCGGCCGGCGGCGATCCCCGCCTCGACCACCGCGCCCACGTCGTTGACGTGCACGTGCACGGTCCAGGTGCCGTCCGGCTCGCGTCCGTCACCGACGACGACCAGCGAGTCGCCCAGCGTGTCCAGGGTGCGGCGCAGCGCGGCCACCGCGTCGGCGCGGGCGTCGAGCAGGTACTGCACCTCGTAGGCGTACTCCTCGGAACCGGTCTCGCGTGCGACGGTGGCCGCCGGACGGGCGGTGCGCGGCGGCGGCGCGGGCGGGGTGGCGCTCTCCCCGGTGAGGACCTCGACCAGGGCGTCGAGCAGGACACAGAGCCCGCGCCCGCCAGCGTCGACGACGCCGGCGCGGGCCAGAGCCGGCAATTGCTCGGGCGTACGGGCCAGGGCCTCGGCCGCCGCCCGCGCCGCGTCACGGGCCACCACCGTCAGGTCGTCGCTGCCCGCCTGCTCGGCCCCCGTGGCCGCGGCGGCGACGACGGTCAGCAGGGTGCCTTCGACGGGACGGCCGACCGCGGTGTACGCGGCGGTGGTCGCCGCCCGCAGCGCGCCGGCCAGGGCCCGCCCGCGCACCGCCGGCACGCCGACGACCGCGTCGGCGAACCCGCGCAGAATCTGCGACAGGATGACGCCCGAGTTGCCCCGCGCGCCCAGCAGCGCGCCCTGCGCCATCAGCCGCAGCGCGTGCCCGTGGGCGGTCGGGCCGCTGTCGGGGAGGGTGTCCAGGTCCATCGACAGGGCCTGCTGCGCCGAGGTGAGGGTGAGCACCAGATTGGTGCCGGTGTCGCCGTCGGGCACCGGGTAGACGTTGAGCTGGTCGATCTCGCCCTGGTGGCGCTTGAGCGCGACCAGCCCACTCGCGCACCAGCGGCGGACCGTGGCGGCGTCGAGGGTGTCCAGCACGGGCAGAAGCCTACTGGCGCGCGCCGACACACGTCGGACTCGTCCGGCGTGTCCGGTTGCGCGGACGCCCGACGGGTCCCACCCTCCCGGCCCGGACGGGCGGGATCCGCCCGCCAGGTACAGTTGCCGCCGGAACCACCCCCGTCACCCGGCGGGCCGGCCACCAGGCACTGAGCGGTGCGGCGGCTGCTCCGCGGGTCAGGGCGGTTGGTCACCTCGGCGGGGCATCGGGTAGGCTGACGCGGTTGCCCGGGCAGCACCTGCCGGCGACCTCATGAACGTTTCAATCCCAGGAGTATCCCGTGGCTAGCGTGTGCGACGTCTGTGGCAAGGGACCGGGCTTCGGCCACAACGTGCCCTGGTCCAAGAAGAAGACCAACCGCCGCTGGAACCCGAACATCCAGTCGGTGCGCACCCCGGCCGGTGGTGGCAACACCAAGAAGCTGCAGGTCTGCACCTCGTGCATCAAGGCCGGCAAGGTCACCCGCGCCTGACGCGGCAGCACCAACTCTTCTCGTTCGGCTCAGCCGGCGGGCCCTGCGGCCCGCCGGCTCTGTCATGTCCGCGTACGGCTTGACGCCGGTCGCTCAGAGCGTGCGGCCGAAGGAGACGCAGCCCTCCGCGTCCTTGTAGAACCCGAAGTTGGGAATCCGGTCATAACCGGCGGACGCGTACATGGCGATCGCCTCGGGCTGCTTGTCCCCGCACTCCAGGACCATCCGCTTGCGGTCGTGCTCCCGGGCCGAGCGCTCGACGGCCGCGAGGACCGTCCGCGCCACGCCACGTCCACGCGCGGCCGGGGCGGTGTACATCCGCTTCAGCTCGGCGGTATCCGTGCCGTGGCTGCGCCAGCCGCCGCAGCCGACCGGCTCACCGGCCAGGTAGGCGACGAGGAACGCGCCGTCCGGCGGCTCGAACTCGCTCGCCACCACCGGGGTGTCGTCGCCGGTGCCCCCGTACCGGGTGGCCAGGTCGGCCAACGCGGCCTTGATCAACTGCTGCGCCACCGGCGCGTCGAACCGCACCAGCCGAATCTCGATCTCACTCACGGTATCCAGCGTACGGCCGCCGAATGACCTCATCGGAAGTGGTCCCAGCCCCGGGGCCCGTCGTAGGCGCCGCCGTCGACCGTCACCCCGACACCGTCCGTCACCGTGCCGATGCGCCGCCACTGCGGCGGCAACGCCACCGTCGGGGGGAAGGTCGCGGCCAGCGCGTGGTCCTCGCCACCCGCCAGGATCCAGGTGTACGCGTCGACGCCGAGCGCCTGCGCGGCATCCGCCATCTGCCGGGGCACCTCGAAGGCGTCGCGGCGCACGTCGATCGCCACACCGCTGGCCCGCGCCACGTGTCCCAGGTCGGCGAGGAGCCCGTCCGAGACGTCGATCATCGAAGTCGCGCCGAGCTGGGCGGCCTGCGGTCCGGCCGGGTAGGGGACGTTCGGCCGCCGGTACGCCTCGACCAGCAGCCGGGGAGTACGAAAGCCGCGGCTGAGCACGGTCAGCCCGGCCGCCGCGTACCCGATGCGGCCCGCCAGGGCCAGCACGTCGCCGGGACGGGCGCCGGAGCGCACCACCGGCGCCCGGCCACCGAGGTCGCCCAGCGCGGTGACCGCGATGGTCAGGGTGGGGCTCGACGACATGTCCCCGCCCACCACGCTCGCGCCGACCGTGGCGGCCTCCGCGGCCAACCCGTCGGCCAGGTCCTCCGCCCAGCTCGCCTCTAAATCGGCGGGCATGCAGAGGGCGACCAGCAGAGCGGTCGGGACGGCGCCCATCGCCGCGACGTCGGCCAGGTTGGCGGCGGCGGCCCGGTGACCGACGTCGCGCGCCGACCCCCAGTCCCGCCGGAAGTGCCGCCCCTCGACGAGCACGTCCGTGCAGGCGACCACCCGGCCGTCCGGCGCGGCCACCACCGCCGCGTCGTCACCCGGCCCGAGCACCGTCGTCGGGCCCATCGACAGGCGGGCGGTGACCCGCCCGATCAGCCCGAACTCGCCGATCCCGGCCACGCTGGCGGCACTGCCGGCGTTCGACCCGTTCTGCCCGACACCGCCGCGCTCGCTCACCGCTGCTCCTTGACCACCGATAGGGATCGGACCTGGTCCGTAAGGTAGTTTCACCCTTCGGGCCGCCTTCGGGCGGCGACGGACGGAGGTCGAGTCGTGGTACAGGCGTACATCCTCATCCAGACCGAGGTCGGCCGCGCACGGGACGTGGCGGGTCTCATCGCGGACATCGCCGGCGTGGTACGCGTCGACGCCGTCACCGGGCCGTACGACGTGGTCGTCCTCACCGAGGCGAACACCGTCGACGAGCTCGGCAAACTCATCGTCAGCAAGGTGCAGATGGTGCCCGGCATCACCCGCACCCTCACGTGTTCGGTGGTGCGGCTGTAAGTGGACGAGATGACGACCCCCTCGGCGGTTCGGGACGACGGCGAGCGGGAGCCGGCGGACACCTCGCCCGAGCCGGCTGAAGGTACCCGCGCGGACGCCGATCCGGCCGCCGACGCGCCGGCCGGCCGGGACCGGACCGTCCGGGGAGCGGCCCTGCTCGCCACGGTGATCGCACTACCGGTCACGCTGCTGGTGGCCGTGCTGGCCTTTGCCAAACTCGCCCCGGAGACGCCGGCCGCCGCGCCGAGCCCGTCGGCGAGCACCACCCGGGCACAGTCCAGCGCGCCGGTCGAGATGGCCGCGCCGGCGCTGGCCGAACGCCCCGCCACGGTCTGTCGGGCGCTGCTCTCCCAGCTCCCGCAGACCATCCGCGACCTGACCCAGCGTCCGGTCACGGCGGGCCCTGAGCAGAACGCCGCGTACGGCGACCCCGCGCTCACCGTGGCCTGCGGAGGCGCCGAGCAGACCATTCCGGCGACCGACGAGGTCTGGGTGGTCAACCGGGTCTGCTGGCACCCCGTTGAGCAGACCGACATGACGGTGCTCACCACCGTTGACCGGGAGACGCCGGTGACGGTCCGGATCCCGCGCTCCTACACGCAGCCGTTGCAGTGGGCCGCCCCGATCTCCAGCGCCATCGTGGCGTCGGTGCCCTCGGGCGGCACCGTTCCCGCCGGCTGCCAGGGCTGACGCGCCGACGCGTGGCCCGTACGACGGGCCACGCGTCGAGGACGTCCTCGGCTCAGTGCAGGCCGACGCCGCGCCGCTGGGCGGTACGGATCAGCCGGCTGACCAGCTTGGGGTACTCCAGGCCGGAGGCCGCCCACATCCGGGGGAACATCGACGTCGGGGTGAACCCGGGCATCGTGTTGATCTCGTTGAGGTAGATGTCCAGGTCCGGGGTGACGAAGAAGTCGGCCCGGGCCAGGCCGGCGCAGTCCAGCGCGGTGAACGCGCGAACCGCGTACTCCTGCACCTGGCGGGTCACCTTGTCGGGCAGGCCGGCCGGAATGTCGTACTCGCAGGAGTCGTCGAGGTACTTGGCCTCGAAGTCGTAGAAGTCGTGGTCGGCGACGACGCGTACCTCGGCCAGCACCGACGCCTCGGGGGTGCCACCGGCCTCGCCCTCCAGCACACCGCACTCGATCTCGCGGCCGACGATCGCGGCCTCGATGATGACCTTGGGGTCGAACTGCCGGGCGGTGGCGACCGCCTCGTCGAGCTGCGCCCAGTCGGTGACCCGGGTGATGCCGAACGAGGAGCCGGCGCGGGACGGCTTCACGAAGACCGGCAGGCCGAGCCGCTTCTTGTCCTGCTCGCTCAGCGTCATCCCGTTGCGCAGCACCGCGTACGCGCCGACCGGGATGCCCTCGATGGAGCAGAGCTTCTTGGTGAACTCCTTGTCCATCGCGGCGGCGGAGGCGAAGACGTTGGCCCCCACGTAGGGGATGCCGGCCATCTCGAGCATGCCCTGGATGGTGCCGTCCTCGCCGTACGTGCCGTGCAGGACGGGGAAGACCACGTCCACGTCGGCCAGCGCCCGGGGGCCTTCGGTCGGGTCGAGCACCATCAGCCCGTTGCCGGTGGGGTCGGCGCGGAGCACGATGTCCGCGCCGGACTCTGCGGTGATCTCCGGGAGCTGGCGGGCGTCGATGGCGAGCTGGGCGGGATCGCCACTGGTCAGCACCCACTGGCCGGCGCGGGTGATGCCGACCGGCACCACCTCGTACTCGTCGGGGTCGAGGGCGCCGAACACGCTGCCGGCGCTGACGCAGGAGATGCCGTGCTCCGGGCTGCGGCCGCCGAAGACGATCGCCACGCGGGTCTTGCCTGGGGTGGTCACTCCGGTCACCTCTTCGTACGCGACTGCGGCTGGTCGTGCTCGCCGGTGGCGCTCACCCGGTTGACCTTACTGTGCGTGGCGATCAGGCGCGGCGATACCCGGCGAGCCACGACGCGACACGGCATTCGGTCAACAGAGCATATACGGTGTGTGACGGAATGGTGGGGTCGAATCAGTCCCGGGAGTGCCGGCGACCGACCGCGATCACCTTGACCCGCTGCCGGCCGGCCCGGACCATGCCCAGCGCCATGAAGGCGCCGGCGATCCGGTCGGCGGCCTCCCTACTGCTCGCGCCCACGACCTGGCGGCGACGCTCGGGGGCGACCCGCTCGTTGCGGTCGATGCCCTCGACGGGACGCACGTCGGTGAGCACGACCAGGAAGCGGGTCATCCCCGAACCCCGCAGCGCGGGGGCGGAGACTTCGGACCGGTACGCACGTCGTCCCCTTCCGGCGGGCGGGCACGGGCGGCACGCGGCGATCGGGTACGGGGGAGAAACCCGATCGCCGCGCGCCCTATCCCCTCCGGTCGCTCACCACCACCGTCGCCACGACAACCGGCGGTGAGGACGCGATAACAGATTGACACGTCTACAGCCATGAATGCAACTCTCATCGGCCATCTCTCATGTACCCGTTCCCATAAATGTGTGCGACCATCGATGCATGGCCCCCAAGACCGCCCGTGCCCGCCGACTCGGCATCGCCCTACGCCAGTTCCGGGAAGCCGCCGGGCTGACGCTGGAGTCCGCCGCAGACGAGATCAACAGCACCCGCAGCACCCTCTCGCGCTACGAGAACGCCCAGACACTGATCAGCCCGGCCACCGTGCGCGCCCTGCTCACCTCGTACGGGGTGACGTCCGAGGAGGTGGCCGCCGCGGTGCAACTCGCCAAGGACGCGCGCAAGCCGGGCTGGTGGGTGTCGTACTCGTACCTGCTCGACCCGCGCACCATCGACTTCATCGCCCTGGAGGCGGAGGCCACCGCCATCTCCAACTTCGAGCCGTCCGTGGTGCCCGGCCTGCTGCAGACCGCCGACTACATCCGCGGAGTGATGCGCGGCGGCCCGCACACCCTGGGCGACGAGCTGGTGGAGCAGCGGGTCAAGATCCGGCTCGACCGCCAGCAACGGCTCACCGCTGACACCCCACCCATCCTCGACGCGATCATCGACGAGGGCGCGCTGCTGCGCCCCGTCGGCGACGAGTCGGTGATGGAGGGCCAGCTACGGCACCTCGTCAAGATGGCCGAGCTGCCGAACATCACCGTCCAGGTGATTCCCCTCTCCGCCGGCTACCACCGGGGCACCCGTGGCTCGCTGCACATCCTGGAGTTCGCCGATCCGGAGGACCCGATCATCGCCTCGGTGGAGACCGTCGCCGGTCAGATGATCCTCGACCGGGCGGGCGAGACGCGTACCTGCACCAAGATCATGGAGCATCTGCGCAGCGTGGCGCTCAGTCCGGCGGACAGCCGGGCGATGCTCCTGTCAGTCCTGAAGGGACGGTAGGAGACCGATGACACCGACGATCTCAGCGGCGTTGGCCACGGCGGCGTGGCGCAAGAGCAGCCGTAGCGGCGACGAGGGAGCCTGCGTGGAGGTGGCCGCGATCCCCCGACTGGTGGCCGTCCGCGACTCCAAGGACCCGGCCGGCCCGGCCCTGCTGTTCCCCCCGGCGGCCTGGGCCACCTTCGCCCAGGCCCCACCGCGCCGCTGACCAGCCAGTAGGACCCGCGCCCCGCCGACCGGGCTGACACAGCCCGGAACGCGGGGCGCGGCCGGGCGGGGGCGGGATCAGGCGACCAGCGGGCGGGGCTCCGGCGCGGCACGTACGGCCTCCAGGGCGGCGATCGCCACGCCACGGGCGCCGGCCATGTCGCGCTCCGGCACGAGCGCGAAGGTGGCGACGGCGGCCTGCTCCGCGCGGAGCACGGTGTGCTCGCGGACCGTCGCCAGGAACCAGTCCCGGAATGCCGGTGCGGCCTCCACCACACCGCCACCGACGAAGTACGCGTGCGGGTCGGTGAAGTTGGCCGCCAGGGTGAACAGACGGCCCAGCGCCATCGCCTGCTGGGTGAAGAGGTCCCGGGCCAACGCGTCACCCCGCTCGCCGTAGCCCCGCACGAGCTTCGCCGCCCGTGCCACCGGCTCGGCCGCGAGGGGGTGGTCGGGATAGCGGGCCAGCCAGTACGGCAGCAGGTTGCGCTCGATGCCGGTCAGCGACGCGATGCTCTCGACATCGCCGGTGAAGCCGCAGGCGCAGGTCGGCTCCGACTGCTCCGGACCGAGCAGGCCGCCCAGCGGGATGTGTACGTGACCCAGCTCGCCGGCCATGCCGGCGGCGCCGGCGATCACCCTGCCGCCCTCGACCACCCCGCCGCCGAGGCCCGTGCCGACGATCGCGGAGACCGACGACCGGGTCATCGCCTCGTCACCGAAGTACACGTGGTGGGCGTAGAGCGCCGCCGCGTTGCCGTCGTTGTGGTAGACCACCGGCAGGCCCAGCCGACGCTCCAACGCGCCTCGGACGTCGAAGCCACGCCAGGCCGGCTGCGAGAAGTTGGTCGAGCCGCGCGACGAGATGACGCCGGTGGCGCTCGCAGGACCCGGGGTGTCGAGCCCGACCGCCCGGACCAGCTCGCGGGGGACGCCGGTCTGCGCCAGCGCCCCGTCCAGCGCCCGCGCCAGCGCCTCGATCGCCGCCTCCGGGCCGGCCTGCACCTCGCTGGGGATCTCCAGCAGGCCGTCGACCAGGAAGTGGCCGTCCACCGTCAGCACGGTGGCGTTGTTGCTGGTGCCACCGTTGTCCAGGCCGACGACCACCGGCACCCCTGCGCTGCCCACCGCAACCGCCTCCCGCCCTCATGAGTGTGAGCCGAGGCTAGTGCCAACCCCGCTCCCCCGCCACGTCACTCCCCCTCCCGACCCTGGATCCCCGCGATCTTGCACTTTCTGTGCCGACAAACGGCACGCGAAGGCACATCTCCACCACCGAAAGTGCAAGATCGCGGGGAGCGAAGGGCGGGGACGGGAGGAGTCAGCGGGGACGGCGGGCTGTTATCGCCGTTGCTTCCCGGTCTTCGTCGTGGTGGACGGTTGGCGTCAGGCCGGCCGTGTGGAGGGCCGCGCACAGTGCGTCCACCTGCGTCTCGCCGGCCTCGACCACCAGGTGACCGCCCGGGGCCAGCCAGGTCGCCGCCTCGACGCCCACCCGGCGCAGCACGGCCAGCCCGTCCGGCCCGCCGTCGAGCGCCACCGGGGCCTCGTGCAGCCGCGCCTCCGGCGGCATCAGGGCCACCGCGTCGGTCGGCACGTACGGTGCGTTGGCGACCACCAGATCGAGTCGCCCCCGCCAGCGCTGGGGCAGCGGGGCGAACAGGTCACCCTCGTACACCTCGGCGGCCAGCCCGGCGAGGTTGCGCCGGGCGCACGCCACCGCCACCGGGTCGATGTCGGCGGCGGCCAGCCAGCGCGGCGCGAGCCGGTGCGCCAGCGCGACGGCGGCAGCCCCGGAGCCGCAGCAGAGATCGACCACGGCCGGGGCGGGACCGGTCAGCTCAACCGCCACCTCGACCAGCAGGGCCGTCCGGCCGCGCGGCACGAAGACGCCCGGGTCGACGCCGATCCGTAGGCCGCAGAACTCCGCCCAGCCGAGCACGTACTCCAGCGGCTCACCGGCCACCCGGCGGTCGGTCAGCTCGGCCAGCGCCACCGGATCGTCGGTGGCGGCGAGCAGCAACTCGGCCTCGTCCTCGGCGTACACACAGCCGGCGGCGCGCAGCCGGCCCACCAGGGCCGGCCGGTCGATCGACGGTGACTTCACTCAGGCACCGCGCTGGCGTCCAGCGCGGCGGCGATGTCGGCCACCAGGTCGGCCGTGTCCTCGGCGCCGCAGGAGAGCCGGACGAAACCGGGCGCGGTGTCGTCGCCCCACTGGGCCCGCCGGTCGGCGGTGGTGTGCAGACCGCCGAAGGAGGTGGCGGCCGCCACCAGCCGGGCGGCATCGACGAAGCGGGCGACCCGATCGGCGTCGCCCAGGTCGAACGACAGCACCCCGGGCATCCGGCGCATCTGCGTCGAGGCCACCGCGTACGCGGGGTCGTCCGGCAGCCCCGGCCAGCGCAGCCCGGTCACGTCCGCACGGGCCGCCAGCAGGTCGGCGACGGCGGCGGCGTTCGCGCTCTGCCGGGCCAGCCGCAGGTCGAGGGTCGCCAGCGACCGGTGGGCCAGCCAGGCGTCGAACGCGCCGGGCACCGAACCGGTGCTGGTACGCCAGAGCGTCACCGCCTCCACCACCTCGGCGGACCGGCTGGCCAGGTAGCCGAGCAGCAGGTCGGAGTGGCCGGTGAGCGCCTTCGTGCCGGAGGCCACCACCAGGTCGGCGCCCAGGTCCAGTGGACGCTGCCCGAGCGGGGTGGCCGTGGTGTTGTCGACCGCGAGCAGGGCGCCGGCGGCGTGCGCCCGCTCCGCCAGGGCGGCCACGTCGACCACGTCCAGGCCCGGGTTGGCCGGGGTCTCCACCAACACCAGCCGGACGCCCTCGAACGACGGGTACGGGCCGACGGTCGGCACGAAGAGCACCCGTACGCCGATCGTCTCCAGTACGGCGGTGGCGAACGCCCGCACCGGGAAGTACCCGTCGGAGGGCAGCACCACGGTGTCCCCCGGGCGCAGCAGGGTGAACAGCGCGCCGGTGATGGCGGCCTGACCGCTGGCGAAGACGCGACAGTCCCCGCCCTCCAACTCGCCCACCGCGGCTTCCAGCAGCCGCCGGGTCGGGTTGTCGGGGCGACCGTAGCCGTTCGGCGATGCGTCCGGCCCCTGCCGCGGGTCGAGGTGGTACGGCGCGGCGAACACCGGCCCCGGCAGGAACGGGTCACCCGGTGCCGGCTCCGGCAGGCCGGCGCGTACACAGCGGGTGCCGTCTCCCCACTCGCTCATCAGGTCCTCACTCGTACGACTCGGGCTTGGCGGTGCGGCTCATCAGCGCCTGGACGGCGAGACGGGGGTCCATCCCCTCGTGGCAGATCCGTTCGACGTGCTCGGTGATCGGCATCTCGACGCCGTGCGCCCGGGCCAGGTCGCGGATCGCGAGGCAGCTCTTGACGCCCTCGGCGGTCTGTCGCGTGGCGGTCTGGGCCTGTTCCAGGGTCTCGCCCCGACCCAGGTGCTCGCCGAAGGTGCGGTTCCGGGCCAGCGGGGACGAGCAGGAGGCGACGAGGTCGCCCATACCCGCCAGGCCGGCGAAGGTGATCGGGTCCGCGCCGAGCGCCACGCCCAGGCGGGCCGTCTCGGCGAGCCCCCGGGTCATCAGCATGGCCCGGGTGTTGTCGCCGAAGCCCATCGCCGTGGCGATGCCGTAGGACAGCGCGATCACGTTCTTGACCGCGCCGCCCAACTCGCAGCCGATCACGTCGTCGTTGGTGTACGGGCGCAGGTACGGCGTACGGATCGACGACTGCACGAGCGTGGCCCGGTCGGCGTTCGTGCCGGCCACCACCGTTGCGGCCGGCTGCTCGGCGGCGATCTCCGGGGCCAGGTTCGGGCCGGAGACCACCACCACCCGGTCCGCGGCCACCCCGGCGGTCTCCACGATGACCTCGCTCATCCGCCTGGTGGTGCCGAGCTCGATGCCCTTCATCAGCGACACGAGCGTCGAGTCCGGGTGCAGGTGCCGGGCCCACTCGGCGAGGTTGCCGCGCAGGGTCTGCGACGGCACGGAGAGCACCACCACCTCGGCGCCGGTGATCGCCTCGGCGGCGTCGGTGGTGGCGGTAACCCGGGCCGGCAGCAGCAGGTCCGGCAGGTACTCGGGGTTGCGACGCTCGGTACGGATGCTCTCGGCAACGGGGGCCCGGCGGGCCCACACGGTCACGTCCCGGCCCGCGTCGGCCAGGATCTTGGCGAAGGCGGTGCCCCAGGAGCCGGCACCGAGCACCGCGACGTGGCCGCTCATGCCGCTTCGCCCTCAGGCCGTTCGACGGACGGTCGGGCCGGCCGTTCCCACAGGGGTGGCGGGGTCCCGCCCCGGATCTCGGCGAGCATGTCCCGCAGCCGCAGCATGATGGCGTCCGTCATCTCTTCGAGGGTTTCCCGGGTCGGCGGCGCGTCCGCCCAGCGGCTGAGGTCGACCGGCTCCCCGGCCACCACGGTGACCGGGAGCCGGGGGCGTGGGTTGAGCCGGCTGGTACGCGGGTCGAAGATCCGCTCCGGCCCCCACATCGCCACCGGCACCACGGGCGCCCCGGTGGCCAGCGCCAGCCGGGCGGCGCCGGTCTTGGCCTTCATCGGCCACAGCTCCGGCTGCCGGGTGGTGGTGCCCTCCGGGTAGATCACGACCGCACCGCCCTGGTCGAGCGCGGCGACCAGCGCGTCAAGCGAGCGGACCGCCTCGACGCTGCCCCGCTCGACCGGGATCTGCCGGCAGCGGTGCAGGATCCAGCCGACCACCGGCACCCGGAACACGCTGGCCTTGCCCAGGAACTGGGGCCACCGGCCGGAGTCGTAGACGAAGTGCGCGGAGACCAGCGGGTCGGCGTGCGAGATGTGGTTCGGCACGATGATCACGCCGCCGTCACCGGCGAGGTGTTCCTGGCCGCGCCAGGTCCGCCGGGTCCAGACGGTCATCACCGGCTTGACCAGCCCCACGGCGAACCATTGCCAGAACCCCAGCCTCCGCCGTGCCACTGTGCCTCCTCGTCGCGCCGACCCCACCGCGCGCGCCCCACCCGCGACACCCGCAGCGGAAATCATGCCTGCTCGCCCCCGGTACGGCCAGCGAGGGTCCCGTCGTCCGGCTGGCAGGATTGCGGACGTGATTCAGCCGAGGTGGGCCGTCGTGGTGCCGGTGAAGCGTCTGACCGGAGCCAAGAGCCGGCTGCGGGGCGCGCTGCCCGGCGTACCCCATGAGGAGCTGGCGCTGGCGCTGGCGGCCGACACCCTGCGCGCGGTGCTGGCCTGCCCGGCGGTCGCCGAGGCCCTGGTGGTGACCGACGACCACCGGGTGGCGCAGGCGGCGCGGGCCCTCGGCGCGCGCACCCTCGCCGACCTGCCGGACGCCGGCCTGAACGCGGCGTTCCGGCACGGCGCGGCACAGACCGTGGCGCGGTGGGTGACCGGACTCACCGCCGACCTGCCGGCGCTGCGCCCGCAGGACCTGGCCGCCGCGCTGCTCGCGGCGCGGCGCGGGGCCGAGGGGGTACGCCGGTTCGTCGCGGACGCGCCCGGTACGGGGACCGTGCTGCTCACCGCCCCGCCGGGCGTCGACCTCGATCCGCGGTTCGGGATCGACTCGGCGGCGGCGCACGAGGCGAGCGGAGCGCTGCCGCTGACCGGCGACTGGCCGAGTCTGCGACGTGACGTGGACACCGCGGACGACCTGGCCGAGGCCGCCCGCCTGGGTCTGGGGCCGCGCACGGCCGCGCTGCTCGCCACGGTCCGCCCGGCGCGCGCCACGAGCTGAGGGCGCCGGCCGCGCCGCACCGGGGTGACCTTGCCGGTGTACGGTGCCAGCATGCAGGGCACGGTGGCCAGCTACGACGCGGCGACGCGCAGCGGTGTCCTGCTGCTCGACGACGGCACCGAGCTGCGCTTTCCCGCCCGGGCGTTCGACGCCTCCGGCCTGCGGCTGCTGCGGCTCGGCCAGCGGGTCCGCATCGACACCGATCCCGACGGCGAGGTCGTCCGGGTGACATTGCCGACGATGAACTGAGCTGGCAGGGCCAAGTTCATTTTGCGTTAACTCGAATCGGGTGATTATGAGCAGGTGAGCACCCCTCGCGAGCACCCGGTCACCCCGCCCGCCACCGACCCCCGCAACGGCGCCCGCATCCGCGGCACCGATGGCCGTTTCCGCCCGTCCCGGGCCGAACGGGCCGGCGCCGCCCGCGCCGACACGCTCGCCGACGACCCGGGGGGCGCCTCCTCCGGGCTGGACGAGGTCCTCGACCCCGCCGTCACGACCACCGAGACGGACGGCCCGGCGGCCGGTGGGCTCCAGCCGGGCCCGCCACCCGCCGGGGACGACGGGGAGGCCCCGACCCCTCCCCCGCTGCCGGAGGACCGCTTCCTCAACCGGGAGCTCTCCTGGCTCGACTTCAACGCGCGGGTGCTCACCCTCGCCGAGGACCAGCGCACTCCCCTGCTGGAGCGGGCCAAGTTCCTGGCCATCTTCGCCAGCAATCTCGACGAGTTCTACATGGTCCGTATCGCCGGGCTGAAGCGACGACTCTCCGCCGGCCTGCCGGTGCGCGGCGGAGACCGGCTGCCCCTGCGTACCCAGTTGGAGCTGATCGCCGAGCGGACCGCCGCGTTGGGCGCCCGGCACGCCGCCTGCTTCGTCGACGACGTGCTGCCCAAGCTGGCCGACGAGGGCATCCGCATCCTGCGCTGGGGCGATCTGGGCGACGGCGAACGGGAGCGGCTGCGCACCTACTTCCGGGAGCACATCTTTCCGGTGCTGACCCCGCTCGCGGTGGACCCGGCGCACCCGTTCCCGTACATCTCGGGACGCTCGCTGAACCTGGCGGTGGCCGTCCGCGACCCGGACGGCGGCTCCGAGCTGTTCGCGCGGGTGAAGGTGCCCAACAACGTCCCGCGGTTCGTCCGCGTCGACCGGGACCAGGCGGGCGTACGGATGCTGCCGGTCGAGGACCTGATCTCGGTGCACCTGGGTCAGCTCTTCAGCGGCATGCAGGTGGTCGAGTGCCACCTGTTCCGGGTCACCCGTAACGCCGAGGTGGAGGTCGACGAGGACCGCGACGAGGACCTGCTCCAGGCGCTGGAACGGGAGCTGGCCCGCCGCCGGTTCGGCCCTCCGGTGCGGCTGGAGGTCGCCGCCTCCATCTCCGACCACATGCTGGAACTGCTCGTCCGCGAGTTGGACATGGACGACCAGGACGTACTTCGGGTGCCCGGCCTGCTCGACCTGTCCGCGCTCTGGCAGGTGTACGGCGAGGCCGATCGCCCGGATCTGAAGGACCCGCCGTTCGTACCGGCCACGCACCCCCGGCTCACCGAGGGTGAGGTGCCGCGCAGCGTCTTCTCCACCCTGCGCGACGGGGACATCCTGGTGCACCACCCCTACCACTCGTTCGCGACGAGCGTGCAGCGCTTCATCGAGCAGGCCGCCGCCGACCCGAACGTGCTCGCCATCAAGCAGACGCTCTACCGGACCAGCGGTGACTCGCCGATCGTGGACGCGCTCGTGGACGCGGCCGCCGCCGGCAAGCAGGTGGTGGTGCTGGTCGAGGTGAAGGCCCGCTTCGACGAGGTGGCCAACATCGGCTGGGCCCGGACCCTGGAACGCGCCGGCTGTCACGTGGTGTACGGGCTGGTGGGGCTCAAGACGCACTGCAAGACCGCGTTGGTGGTCCGGCAGGAGGGCAACCAGATCCGCCGGTACTGCCACATCGGCACCGGCAACTACCACCCGAAGACCGCGCGGCTGTACGAGGACTTCGGCATGCTCACCGCCGATCCGGAGATCGGAGCGGACCTCACCGACCTGTTCAACGTGCTGACCGGCTACAGCCGGCAGACCGCGTACCGGCGACTGCTGGTCGCCCCCCAGGGCATCCGCAGCGGACTGATCGAACGGATCGAGCGGGAGATCGCGCACGTCCGCCTCGGCATGCCCGGCCTGGTCCAGTTCAAGGTCAACTCGCTGGTCGACGAGGGCATAACCGACGCGCTGTACCGGGCCTCCCAGGCCGGCGTCCACGTCGACCTGCTCATCCGGGGCATGTGCACGCTGCGTCCCGGGGTGCCGGGGCTGTCGGAGAACATCCGGGTCCGCTCGATCCTGGGCCGCTTCCTGGAGCACTCCCGCATCTTCCGCTTCGGCAACAACGGCGAGGCCGAGTTCTGGATGGGCTCGGCGGACCTGATGCACCGCAACCTGGACCGGCGGGTGGAGGCGCTCGTGCAGGTGAGCGACCCGATCGCCCGAGCCGAGCTGGACCACGTGCTGACCGCCGCCATGAGCCCGGACGTCGACGCGTTCGAGCTGGCCGGCGACGGCACCTGGACCCGGCGTACCGGCGGCGACGAAACGGCCCGCGCACATCTGCAGGAACTGTTGCTGCGCCGCGTCGGTGGCACAGCCGGCTGAGCGATCACCGCCTAGGCTGAGCTGATGGTCGAGGAGGAGCAGAAGTACGAGGTGGACGACACCTTCGTGCTACCCGACCTGTCCGCCACCGCACCGGTCGGTGGGCGGGTCCGGGCGCTGCCGCCGGTGACGCTCGTCGCCCGCTACCTCGACACGGTCGACCTGCGGCTGGCCCGCGCCGGGGCTTCCCTTCGCCACCGTGACGGGGACGAGCCGCCGTGGACGGTGAAGCTGCCCACCGGCACGCCCGGCGTCCGGCACGAGATCTCCCGTCCCGGGCCGGCCGGGCAGCCGCCGCCGGAGCTGGTCGAGCTGGTCACCGCCCTGCACCGGGGTGCGCCCCTGACACCGGTCACGGTGGTGCGTACCGTCCGGCACGCCCACGAGGTGTGCGCCGAGGATGGCACGGTGCTCGCCGAGGTGGTGGACGACCGGGTGAGCGTCCTCGACGACGCCGGCGCCACCACGGGTGAGTTCCGCGAGGTGGAGGTCGAACGCAAGGCCGGCGACCGTGACCTGCTGGGCCGCATCGGCGCGGTGCTGCGCGACGCCGGGGCGCGGGCCGGCTCGTTCACCCCGAAGCACGTGCGGGCGCTGGGGGCCGTGGCACAGGCCGAACCGGACCTGGTCGCACCGGGCGAACTGGCCGACGACCCGAGCGCCGGGGAGGTGGTCACCGAAGCGGTCCGCAAGGAGGTACGCCGGCTACTGGCGCACGACCCCCTCGTCCGGCTGCACAGCTCCACCGGCGACGGCGACAGCGCAGTACACCAGATGCGGGTGGCCTGCCGACGGCTGCGCAGCGACCTGCGGACCTTCCGTCCACTCGTCCGTCGGAGCTGGGCCCGCCCGCTGCGCGACGAGCTGCGCTGGCTGGCCGGGGTGCTCGGCGGCGCGCGCGACGCCGAGGTGCTGCGCGAGCGGCTGCGGCGCACCGCGACCGCCGACCCACTCAGCCCACTCGACGCGGACGCGGTCGACCGGCTCGACGACGCGCTCGCGCAGCGGCAGCGGCAGGCGCTCGCCGCCATCGACGAGGCGCTGCGCTCCCCGCGCTACCTGGCCCTGGTGGACGCCCTCGTGCTGGCCGCCCGCGCGCCCCGGCTCACCCGGCGGGCGGCCACCCCGGCAGCCCGGACGCTACCGAAGCTGGTGGCCCGACCGTGGCGGCAGCTCACCGGCCCGGACGGCGTCGACGGGCTCGACCCGCTCGCGCCCGACGACCGCTGGCACGCCGTCCGCAAGCAGGGCAAACAGGCCCGGTACGCGGTCACCGCCGTCCTCCCGGCGGTCGGCGGGGACGCGCAGCGGCTGGCCCGTGCGCTGGCCCGCGTCCAGGACGTGCTCGGTGAACACCAGGACGCCGCGGTGGCCGCCGAGACCTGGCTCGCCCTCGCCGCCGAGCGGCCGGACGACCACGACGTGGCGGTCACCGCCGGACGGCTGGCCGAACGGGAACGCGACACGGTCCACCGGATGCGGGCCCGGTTCCCCGACGCGTGGCACCGGGCGACCCGGCGACGGCGGACCAGATGGCTGCCGTGACGGGCATCCGGGCCGCCGGCGGGGTCTGCTGGCGACCGACCGACGACGGCGTACGGGTCTGCGTGGTGCACCGCCCGCGCTACGGGGACTGGACGCTGCCCAAGGGCAAGCTGGAACCGGGCGAACACCCGCTCGTCGCGGCGGTCCGTGAGGTGGCCGAGGAGGCCGACGTGCGGGGCGTACCGCAGGTGCGGCTGCCGTCGGTGCGCTACCGCAGCGAGGGACAGGCCAAACTGGTCGACTACTGGTCGATGCTCGCCGTCGCCGAGGGGGGTTTCCAGCCGGGCACCGAGGTCGACGACATCCGGTGGTTGACCGTCGACGACGCGATCCGGCTGGTCAGCTACCCGCACGACGCCGAGGTGCTGGCCGCGTTCGCCGCGCTGCCGTCGGTGACCGCGACTGTCGCGCTGGTCCGGCACGGGCACGCCGGGAAGCGGGCCACGTGGACCGGTCCGGACACCGGCCGGCCGCTCGACGACGAGGGGTGGGCCCAGGCACACGCGCTGGCGCCGCTGATCGCCGTGGTCCGGCCGGCCCGGTTGCTGTCGGCGTCGGCACGCCGCTGCGTGCAGACCCTGGACCCGGCCGCCGCGCTGCTCGACCTGCCCATCGAGGTCTGCGGCGACCTGGACGAGCCGCAGCCGGGCCAGCAGCCCGACGAGCGGATGCTGGCCACCGCCGCGCAACTGCTGGAGCTGGGCTGCGCCGGCGGGCAGGTGGCGGTGTGCAGCCAGGGCAAGGTGCTGCCCGGCGCGTTGGAGCGGCTGACCGGCCGCGCCGACGAGGACTTCACCACCCCGAAGGGCGGCGGTTGGCTGCTCGCCTTCGTCGGCGACCGACTGCTCGCCACCGATCGCCTCTGACGCCTGGGCACTGATCCGCCCCGGTCAGCCGACGCACCGGGTCAGCGCGACATCGTCGGTGCGGCGCACCGGGTCAGCGCGGCTTCGTCAGCCCGACGCACCGGGTCAGCGCGGCTTCGTCGGCCCGGCTCACCGGGTCAGCGCGGCGGCAGCGTGACGGTCACCGCCACCGGCAGATGGTCGCTGGCCTCGCCACGCGGCGCGACCGGGTCCGCCGCCGTCAGACCGGGTGAGACGAAGACGTGATCGATCTGCTGCCGGGGGTCGTCGGCGGGGCTGGTCGCCAGCGGCCGGGCGGCCGCCAACGCGTCCACCAGACCCGCCCCCGTGAACTGGCCGAACGCCTCGTCACCCGGCTCGGTGTTCAGGTCGCCGGCCACGACGAGCGGGCGGCCCGCCGCGTACCGGATGGCGAAGTCAGCGACCGCACGGGCCTGGACCACCGGTCCCCGGCCGGGCGGCGGCTGCAGGTGGGTGCTCACCACGGCGGTACGCACGTCGTCGCCGAGGTCGAGGGTCACGGCGAGCGCCTGCGCGCCGGTCGGCGCCCCGACAGCCGGCAACGGCAGGGACTCCGGCGCGGTGACCGGCCAGCGGCTGAGCACCGCGTCACCCCACACCGGGTCGGCGGCCGGTCCGAAGACGTACGGCATGCCGAGCCGATCGGACAGCAGGTCCAGCGTGTCGTGGCCGCCGTTGAGCAGCCAGCCCCGGTCCACCTCGCTGAGCAGCACGACGTCCGGTCGCTGCCGGTCGATCGCGGTGGCCAGTCCGGCCAGGTCGAACCGGCCGTCCAGGCCGAAGCCCATCCGGATGTTGTACGCCACCACCCGCAACCGCTCCGGCGGGCCCTCCCGGTTGCTGGCAACCGGAAGTTCCTCGTTGACCAGCGGTGCGAGCAGGGCCAGCACGGTAACCACGGCCGTGGTCGGCAGGGGCGACAACGGTCCGGGGAGCCGGCGGCGGATGGGACGGGCCGTCACAGCCACCCCGGCGACCAACGCGGCCACCACCACCGGCACGGCGGCGTTGGGGTAGCCGAGGTCGTAGGCGGAGTAGTAGCCGATCGAACCGACCACGAAGACGAGCATGCCGGCAGCCAGCGCGTACCCCCGGCGGGCCGCCGCCCGCAGTCCATCGCCCGCCTCGTCCGCCCGTACCCGGTCGGGGCCGGCGCTGTCGGTGCGGGCCGCGCTGTCGGTGCGGGCCGCGCTGTCGGCCCGGCCCGCGCTGTCGGCCCGGCCCGCGCTGTCGGCCCGGCCCGCGCTGTCGGCCCGGCCCGCGCTGTCGGTGAGGGCCAGGCAGGCGCCGAGGCCGACGGCGCTGAGCAGCATGGCCGCGACCAGCAGATCGCCACGGTCGAGCGCGAAGAGCACCGCGCCCGCCAGCAGGGCCACCGGCCCGAGTGGGCGGGTCCACGGCCGGGTCGGGCCCGTCAGCGCGGCCAGCAGGAATCCGGCGACCGCGACCGGCACCGGCGCCAGGCCGAACAGCGGCGAACGGGCGACGGCCCCATCCGCTTGCAGGTACGACATCCCGGCCTGCGCCAGGGCCGGCGCGAGGGCCACCATCCCGGACAGCAGCAGCGTCGGCCCGAACAGCAGCCACGATCGGGCCCCGCCAGGGCCGGGCGGCGCGGCGGGCAGGGCGGCGTCGAGCAGGAACAGCGCCACCGCGACGACGGTGAGCAGCCAGGCCGCCCAGCCGCCGCGCCAGACGAGGTCGTAGGTGTCCAGCAGCGCGTGACCAACGGCGTTGACCGCCAGCCCGAGCGCCAGCCCCGGCACCGGGCGGTCGGTGCCGGCGGCGACGCCGACCAGCCACACCAGCCCGGCCATCAAGCCCACGGTGGCCAACCAGAGCTGCGGGCGGCCACCAGGGGTCGCGGTGAGCGCGAGCCGGGCCACGGCCAGCACGACGGCAGCGGCGACGGTCACCGGACGGGTACCGACCCGACGGACCAGTGCCGGCGCGGCCAACGCCAGGACGAACCAGCCGAGCGCGAACGCGCCCATCAGCTCGGCCGGAGTGGAAGCGGCCTGCCCGAAGATGGTGATGATGCCGGGTAGCCAGACGCGCAGCACGTCGATCAGCAGGATGACGCCCAGCGCGAGCGATGAGGTGGTGAGCTGGCGGTAGCGCACCGGCGCCCCACTTCCCGTCGACGGACCGACTCGAAGGGGGGAGCCGGCACGGCGATTCTGCGCGTACCGCCCGGTCGGGTCAACGGTTCCGACACGCACGAGGGGCGTCCACCACGCGGTGGACGCCCCTCGCAGCTCGGTCGGTCAGCGCTTGCTGGCCGCCTTCTTGGCCGGAGCCTTCTTCGCCGGAGCCTTCTTGGCCGCCGTGCTCTTGCTCGCCGCCGCGGTGGTCTTCTTCGCCGTGGCGGACTTGGTCGCCGCGGCGCTCTTCTTCGCCGGGGCGGTCTTCTTGCTGGCGACCGTCTTGGTCGCGGTGGTCTTGCTCGCCTTGGCCGGGGCGGTCTTCTTGCTGGCCGCCTTCGTGGCCGTGGTGGTCTTGCTCGCCTTGGCCGGGGCCGTCTTCTTGCTGGCGGCCTTCGTGGCGGTGGCCTTGGTGGCGGTGGCCTTGGTAGCGGTGGCCTTGGTGCCCGTCGCCTTGGTGCCGGCCGCCTTCGCCGTGGTGGTCGCCGTCTTCTTCGCCGCCACCGTGGCCTTCGGCACCTTGCCGCTGGCCACCATCTCCTTGAACCCGGCGCCGGGACGGAAGGTCGGGACGGACGTCTTCTTGACCTTCACCGCCTCGCCGGTACGCGGGTTGCGCGCTGTTCGTGCGCCACGGACACGCTTTTCGAATGCTCCGAATCCGGTGATCGCCACCTTCTCGCCCTTGGTGACCGCCGCCTGGACCTCAGTGAGGACCGCGTCGAGCGCGGCCGTCGCCGTTTTCCGGTCTCCCAGGCGAACGGCGAGCGCCTCGATGAGCTCGGCCTTGTTCACGACTTCCTCCCGATTGTGCAACTGACTCGACGCGAGCCATTCTGCGCGCACCGTATGCCCTGTAGTGCCTGGACACAAACATTCGGCGGAAAAAAGCCCTTGTGTCGTAACGGATTCGCCCGCACCGGTTGGACCGGCGAGGGCGAAATCCGATGTGCAGTACGCGTACGGCTATGCCACGGAGGGCAGGAACGGCGGTCGGCTGGCCTCGTACGAGTCGATGTCGGCGGCGTGTCGGAGGGTGAGTCCAATGTCGTCCAGGCCCTCGATCAGCCGCCAGCGGCTGAAGTCGTCCAGCGGGAACGACCAGGTCGCGTCCCCGGCCCGGACCTGTCGGGCGGTCAGATCGACGGTCACCGGCGTGGTCGGATCGGCCTCGACGAGATCCCACAACTCCTCGACGGCTTTCAATTCCAACTCGACCGGCAGCAGGCCCTCCTTGAGTGCGTTGCCGCGGAAGATGTCACCGAAGCGCGGCGACACGACCGCCCGGAAGCCCCAGTCCCGCAGCGCCCAGACCGCATGCTCACGCGATGATCCGGTGCCGAACTCCGGTCCGGCGACGAGGATCGACGCCCCGGAATAGGTTTCATCGTTGAGCACGAATGCCGGGTCTTCCCGCCAGGCGTTGAACAGCCCGTCGGCGAAGCCGGTACGGGTCACCCTCTTGAGGTACACGGCCGGGATGATCTGATCCGTGTCCACGTTGGACCGCCGCAGTGGCACGGCCGTACCGGTGTGGGTGGTGAACTTGTCCATCTCGTCGGTCCCTTCTACAGGTCGGCGGGGGCGGCCAGCCGGCCGACCACGGCGGTGGCGGCGGCGACCGGCGGGGACACCAGATGGGTACGTCCGCCCCGGCCCTGCCGGCCCTCGAAGTTGCGGTTGGAGGTGGAGGCGGAGCGCTCGCCCGGCTTGAGCGTGTCCGGGTTCATGCCCAGGCACATGGAGCAGCCGGCGAACCGCCATTCGGCGCCCGCGTCGGCGAAGACCTTGTCCAGTCCCTCGGCCTCGGCGGCCTCGCGTACGGAGGCGGAGCCGGGCACCACGAGCATCCGCACCCCGTCGGCGACCCGGTGCCCGCGCAGCACGTCGGCGGCGGCCCGCAGGTCCTCCAGACGGCCGTTGGTGCAGGAGCCCACGAAGACCACGTCGATGGGCAGTTCCCGCAGCGGGGTGCCGGGGCGCAGATCCATGTACTCCAGGGCCCGGCGTGCGGCGGCACGCTCCGCGTCGGTGGTGAACTCGTCCGGGTCGGGCACCGGCGCGCTCAGCGGCGCGCCCTGGCCGGGGTTCGTGCCCCAGGTGACGAACGGCGTGATGCGGCTGGCGTCCAGCGTCACCTCGGCGTCGAAGTGCGCGCCCTCGTCGGTCGGCAGCGTCCGCCACCAGGCGAGCGCCGCGTCCCAGTCGGCGCCCTGGGGCGCGTTCGGCCGACCCTTGAGGTACGCGAAAGTCGTCTCGTCCGGCGCGATCATGCCGGCCTTGGCGCCCCACTCGATGGACATGTTGGCGATGGTCATCCGCCCCTCCATGGAGAGGTTGCGGATCGCCTCACCGCGGTACTCCACGATGTGCCCACGGCCGCCGCCGGTGCCGACCTGGGTGATCAGCGCCAGCACCAGGTCCTTCGCGGTGACGCCCGGCGCGAGCTGGCCGGTGACGTTCACGGCCATCGTCTTCGGCCGGCTCTGCGGCAGCGTCTGGGTGGCCAGCACGTGCTCCACCTCGCTGGTGCCGATGCCGAAGGCGAGCGCGCCGAACGCGCCGTGGGTGGCGGTGTGCGAGTCGCCGCAGACGATCGTCATGCCCGGCTGGGTGACGCCGAGCTGCGGGCCGATGACGTGCACGATGCCCTGGTTGGCGTCGCCGAGGGGGTGCAGCCGCACCCCGAACTCGGCGCAGTTGCGGCGCAACGTCTCGATCTGCGTACGCGACGTCGGGTCCGCGATGGTGAGCAGGTCACCACGGCGGGACCGGAACGCCGGATCGTCGTACCCGGTCGGGGTGTTGTGATCCTCGGTCGCGAGGGTCAGGTCGGTACGACGCACCCGACGCCCGGCGAGCCGGAGCCCGTCGAACGCCTGCGGGCTGGTCACCTCGTGCAGCAGGTGCAGGTCGATGAAGAGCAGGTCCGGCTCACCAGCGGCGGACCGTACGACGTGCGCGTCCCAGACCTTCTCGGCCAGGGTCCTCGGCTCAGGAGTGACTCCCACCATCTGGACATCCTAAATTCTGGGAGGTAAGTTTCGGCTTGTGGGACACAGTATGAGCGGTGTCGGCGTTCTCGACAAGGCGGTGGTCATCCTGGCCGCCTGTGTCGACGGCGCCAGCCTTGCCGAACTCGTTGAACGCACCAAGCTGCCCAGAGCCACCGCACACCGGCTGGCGCAGGCCCTGGAGATCCACCGGATGCTGGTCCGGGACACACAGGGCCGTTGGCGCCCCGGGCCTCGGCTCGGCGAGCTGGCCAACGCCGCACCGGACGTCCTGCTGACCGCCGCCGAGCCCCTGCTCGCCGCGCTGCGCGACGCCACCGGTGAGAGCGCCCAGCTCTACCTGCGCCGCGCCGACGAGCGCATCTGCGTGGCCGCCGCGGAGCGCGCCAGCGGCCTGCGGGACACCGTCCCGGTGGGCTCGGTGCTGCCCATGACGGCCGGTTCGGCGGCACAGATCCTGCTCGCTTGGGAGCCGCCGGAGGCAGTGATGCCGCTGCTGCCGCGCAGCAAGTTCACCGGCCGCACCCTGGCCGAGGTACGCCGCCGGGGCTGGGCGCAGAGCGTCGCCGAGCGGGAGGCCGGTGTGGCGAGCGTCTCCGCACCGATCCGCGACCGCACCGGCCGCGTGATCGCCTCAATCAGCATCTCCGGCCCGATCGAGCGCCTCGGCCGCCGCCCCGGCGAACGCCACGCCATGGCCGTGGTGCGAGCCGGCCAACGCCTCTCCGGCCTCTAACCCAACACCCCCAACCCCCTGCCCCTCCCCCCTGCCCCGCCCCCTCCCCTTCATCCGTTGATCATGAAGTTGTTGTCCCGACACGCCGACGCGGGTGGCAATATCTTCATGATCAACGGGATGAGCCGGGGACGGGCGCGGCCGGGGACGGGTCCCGTCGACCCCACCGATCCCGCCGGCCGACCTCCCCGCTCGCCCCCGTTGATCAAGAGGTTTGCGTCACGACACGCCGATCCCGATGACGCGAACCTCTTGATCAACGGGGCGGGCCGGCCCGTGCGCCGGGAGGGCCAGTGGGCCGGAGTGCCGACCGGGCCGGGGGCCGGGGCCGAGTTGGGCCGGGCCAGGGCCGGGTGGGGATATGGGAAAGGCTCACCTCGCGGGCCGAGGTGAGCCTTTGGTTGTAGCCCCGACCGGATTCGAACCGGCGCTACCGCCTTGAGAGGGCGGCGTCCTGGGCCGCTAGACGACGGGGCCAGAACTTTCCTGTTCACCGCCCTCGCGGGCGGTGCGGCTTGTAGTCTAGCGGCACCGCGCGCGGGGGCGAGAAGCGGGTACGGGCAACGGCCGCACGTGGGACGGCCCAGATCGACTCGGTTTTCGTGAACTCGGGCTGTCAGCCGGCCCAGGACACCACGGTTTCATGCAAGTCGAGTCGATCAAGCCAAGCCGAGACCGGCAGACCGCGACCAAGCCAGGCCGCGACCGAGCCAGGCCGCGACCAAGCCAGGCCGCGACCGGCGGGCAAGGCGGCGGACACGAAACAGCCCGCCTCACCGCAGTGAGACGGGCTGTGCACGATGTAGCCCCGACCGGATTCGAACCGGCGCTACCGCCTTGAGAGGGCGGCGTCCTGGGCCGCTAGACGACGGGGCCAGAACAACTTTTCGCTCCCCCACCCTCGTCGGGCGGAGGAGCTGCACTCCACCGGAGACCACTCTCCGCCCCCGTAGGGACGGAGCCGATCTCCGTCAGAATCCAGCGTCCGGGATTCTCGCGAATCCCAGCTGCGCTGGGGTACCAGGACTCGAACCTAGACTAACTGAACCAGAATCAGTCGGGCTGCCAATTACCCCATACCCCATCGGCCCCTTGCGGCGCCGGGAGTGAACATTACCCTCCCGGTGCCGGCAGGCCAAATCCGATCCCCCCGAAACACCCTTGAGCTGCGGAAACAGGGGCATCAGACCGATCAGGCGACGGGGACCACCGGGTTGCTGAGCTCGCCGATGCCCTCGATTCGCACGGAGACCGTATCCCCCTCGACGAGCGGACTAACCCCCGCCGGGGTGCCGGTGAGCACCACGTCGCCGGGCAGCAGCGTCATCACGTGCGAGATGTACGACACCAGGCCGACCACGTCGAAGACCATGTCCTTGGTCCGGCCGAGCTGGCGTACCTCCATCTCGTCGGGGTTGCGACCGACCTCACACCGGATCTCCAGGTCGGAGACGTCCAGCCCGGTGGTGATCCACGGCCCGATCGGGCAGAACGAGTCGAAGCCCTTGGCTCGGGTCCACTGTCCGTCGGAGCGCTGAAGGTCCCGGGCGGTCACATCGTTGGCGCAGGTGTAGCCGAAGATGGCGCGTTCGGCGGCGGCGCGGTCGGCCCGGCGGGCGCCCGGAGCGCCGATCACGACGGCCAACTCCGCCTCGTGCTCGACCTGCTTGGAGAAGATCGGCAGCCGGATCGCGTCGCGCGGCCCGATCACCGAGGTGGACGGCTTGAGGAAGAGCAACGGTTCCTTGGGCACGTCGTTGCCGAGTTCGGCGGCGTGGTCGGCGTAGTTGCGGCCCACGCAGACCACCTTGCTGGGCAGGATCGGCGAGAGCAGCCGGACGTCGGAGAGGGCCCAGCGGGCCCCACTGAAGGAGAGCTGGCCGAACGGGTGACCCTCGATCTCGGCGATGGTCAGGCCCTGCGGCCCGGCCTCCGGCTCGCCCTCGACGGCTCCGAACGACATTCCCTTGGCATGAGCGAAACGAGCGATACGCACCCGGCCAATCTAGCCCCGCCGACGCGTCCACCGGCCACAACGGCCGGCGGGTGTGCGCAACCCGTCAGTGTCGCGGCACCTTAGCGCAGGTCGGGACGGCCGAGGCGGGATTCCGCACTTCGTACCCGCACGGAGGCCGGGCGGCCCTAGCGTCGGCTCCGGAGGTTCGTTCGTATGCCTGCATCGACACGACACCACAGAGCCCTCGCAGTGTTCGTACACTGCCTCGGCATCCTCGCCGCCGTGCCGGCCCTGCCCGCGGCGGCCCCGGAGGCGGCGGCCGCGCCACGACCAGCGGCCGTCACGCCACCGCCAGCCGTGCCACGACCGGCGGCCGGCACGCCATCGCCATCGCCATCGCCATCGCCAACCGTGCCACCACCGGCGGCCGGCACGCCACGACCGGCCGCGCCGACGCCCACGACCGGGCCGACGGCGGTCGGACCGCCGGTACCGGTGGCCGCGCGGGTGACCAGCGCGGAGCCCACGCCGCCCTCGGCGCCACCCGCGGTGGCGACGCCCACGCGGGCCGTCGTGCCGGCGCCCCCGCCTCCGGTCACGGTGGCGGTAGCGCCCGAGAGCAGTCCGGCGCCGCGTTACCGGATCCACGTCCGCAACGTGGGCAACTCGCCGGTCGACACCACGGTGCGTCAGGAGCTGCCGTCCGGATCGTCGGCGACCGCGATCAGCGCGGGCGGCCGGTCCAGCCGTTCCGGCGGGTCGACGGCCGAGGTGACGTGGCGGTTGCGGTTGCCGGCCCACAGCAGCACGACGCTGGGTACGGCCCTGACCGCGACCGCGCCGGGCCAGCCGCTGACCGCGCCGGCCTGCGCGTTCACCAGTGACGGCAGCCGGCCGTACGACTGCGCCACCGCCACCTGGCAGGCGGCAGCCGCCGCACCGGCGGCGAAGGCCACCGAGGGGCCGCCGTGGCGGCGGTACCCGGTGCTGCTGGCCGGGTTGGGGATCCTGCTGCTGATCAGCGCCGTCGTGGCCCGGGTGTGGCGTCGACGGCGGGGAGGGCGGGTGACCGCCGCCGCCCTGGCCGACGGGTCGGCGGAGGGTGGACGCGGAACGATCTACCCCCGCCCGGCGACGCCGAGCCCGAGCCGACGCCGGCGTACGCCGCCGGTCTGGCTGCTGGTCGGCGCCGCGGTGGTGGTCCTGGCCGGCGTGATCGGCACGGCCGGCTGGACGGCGACCCGGCAGGTCTCGTCGATCGACACCCAGAAGCAGCCGACCAGTGGCGCGTGGCGGGGTACCGGGGTCGCGGGCCCGATGGGCGTGCCGCTGCGGGAGTCCGCGTTCGAGTTCACCGTCTACCGGATGACGTGCGGCGCGGCGGGCAGCGCGGCCACCGCCCCGGGGGCCAGCGCGCCACCGCCGGGCGCGCGGAGCTGTCAGGCCACCGTGGGTGTGCGCAACCTCACCGGTTCCGAGCAGCCCTGGCACGGCCAGTTGCAACGCGCCTACCTGCCCGGCAACCGTTGGGTGAGCACGGACGAGTCGGCCACCCGGGCGGCCAACCTGGGGCGGGACGTCTTCGCCAACCCGGTGGCCGCGGGCAGTCGGGTGGTGCTCCCGCTGGTCTTCACCGTCGACGGGCGGGACCCGCCCCGGCAACTGGAGCTGCGCAGCGGGGTGTTCTCGGCCGGCGTCCGGGTGCAGATGCCCTGACCGGCGTGCGGGCGGCGGTCGTACCCTGGGATCCGTGACCGCCGCCCTCGCCCCCGCCGTGCTCGACGTGGCGACCTGGCAGGCCCGTCGCCGGGCCCACGAGGAGCGGGCGGACGCCTGGCTGACGCCGCACCTGGCCCGGCGTCATCGTGGCGAGCGGCATCCGGTGGAGGACTTCCTCTTCACCTACTACTCGCACCGGCCGGCGCAGCTACGCCGCTGGCATCCCGGCGCGGGCGTCGAGCTGCGCGACGCCGACCCGGCCGAGTTCGGCCGGGACTACCGTGCCACGTCCGTCGGGGTCACCCTCGACACCGAGGGGGTACGCCTCAGACGCGGCGATTCGATCGCGTGGATCCGTTCGCTGCTGGGGGCCACGGCGGGCCGGACGCCGCACTTCGGCTGCTTCGGGATGCACGAGTGGGCGATGGTGTACCGGCAGACTCGCGAGGAGCTGCGTCACAACGCCTGGCCGCTGCGGCTGGCCCCGGAGCGGACCGCCGAGGTCGTCGAGGAGCGCGGTGTGCGGTGCAGCCACTTCGACGCGTACCGGTTCTTCACCCCGCCGGCCCGGCCGTTGAACGTGCTCAACCCGACGCGCGAGACGCAGCACGCGAACGAGCAGCCGGGCTGCCTGCACGCCAACATGGACCTCTACAAGTGGGCGTACAAGCTGTCGCCGCTGGTCCCGTCCGAGCTGGTGGCGGACTCTTTCGAGTTGGCCCGCGAGATCCGCACGCTGGACATGCGGGCCAGCCCGTACGACCTCGCGGCACTCGGTCATCCGCCGGTGCGGGTGGAGACGCCGGAGGGTCGGGCCGAGTACGCGACGGCGCAGCGCGGGTTCGCCGACCGCGCGGCAGTACTCCGCGACCGGCTGCTCGCCGCGATCCCCTGACGCCCCTGTCGTGAGCCGCCCAGCCGGCGTCAGCGCGGGCGCGACGCAGGTGATCCCGTTTCCCTGCGCGCGTCCCTAACCTCGGACACGCGAAAGGCCCCCAGCGCGAACCGGGAGCCTCTGCGTCGTGCTGGTCAGGCCGCGTCGTGGGTCTTCGCCATCTCGACAAACGCGCGCCAGGCCGCCGGGCTGAAGGACAACGTCGGGCCTGCCTGGTCCTTCGAGTCCCGGACGCCGACGACGCCGGGAAGGTTATCGGCGACCTCCACGCAAGCCCCGCCGTTGGTGGACGAGCGGGACGACTTCCGCCAGTGAGCACCCGTCATGTTGTCCATGTCTTCGCCGCTTCCTTGAGTACGTCGAGTGTCTGCCCGAGCGGGAGGGCTTCGCCCCGGACCGCGTCCCACGACAATCCCAGGCTAGCAACTGGGTCCGGCTGTCCTGCGATCTGCGCCGCCAACTGGTTGTCGACGTAGCCGGCGCGTGATCCGTCGGGCAGGTCGGCCAGGATGAACGCCCCGGCCAGCCCTGAGTAGATGCCAGCGGACAGCGGCACAATGCGCAACTGAATATGCGGCTGTTCCGCACAGGTCATGAGGTGTTCTGTCTGCTCGGCCATGACGTCAGGGCCACCGCAGGCCCGGCGGACGACCATCTCGTCTAGGACCACGAATAGCTGAGGAGCCGGTACGCGGGCGAGGACCGCTTGCCTCTCCAATCTCGCCGACACACGTTGGTCTAGCTCCGAGAGTGGCACCCGCGCCGCGCGGAACGTTGCTCGTGCGTACGCCTCGGTCTGAAGGAGCCCGGGCACGAAGGCGTGTTCATACCAGCGCAGCGCCATCGCCTCTCGCTCGATCTCGATCCACTCCCGAAGCCAGACCGGCGCAGCGTCGCCCTTGACCAGCTCTTCCCAGAGTGTGGCGAAGTACCCCCCCGGTTCCTAGCGCCTTATCCACCGCAGTGAGGTACGGCAGAGTTGGAGGCTTCGTCCCAGTCTCGATCGCGCTCACCTGTGAGTCCGAACAATAGACCTGCTCACCGAGCTGCACCTGAGTCAGACCGGCGGCCGTACGACGCCGCCGCAGCTCGCGAAGTAGGTACTCAGACGGCGAGATTCCCACGGCTTCCACGCCCCTTCACAACGTTCCACGCGCTTCCTTGGCGGCCCACATTCAGGCTCCACACTCTGCGATCAATCGATCACTATTCCGAGCGTACGGGCGGTGCGTCCAGGGTGGAAGGACAAGACGGCGCGACCGGTAGGGATCCGAACCCGGCGGACGCGTTCGTATCCGGGGCCGCCCCCGCTGGGCGAACACACGGGGGCGGCCCCTTCCAATGACTACGCGAAGGAGGCACCGTGCGTTTCAAGCTCTGGCGCAGCCAGCCCGCCCCGAGAGTGCCTGCGCCTTGCCCGGCTCCGCGACTTCCGGCCTGGGTCACGGCGCACACCGAGGCGTTCCGGGTTGACGACATCGGCCGGGTGGGCCATCTGACGCGGGCGCAGGAGTTTCGGGCAAACGGGGGGCGGGGATGATCACCACTCAGGTTTCCGTCCCCGATCGAGGGCCCGTCGCGGACCGTCCGCGTCAGCATTGCCAGGCCCCGCCCCACACGCCGCTACGGCCGCACTGGGCGTGCCGCGCCGACGGTCAGCCGTGGCCGTGCGCGACGGCGCGGCTCATGCTCAAGGCCGAGTACGAAGATGCGATGCCGAGCCTGTCGATCTACCTGGCCGGGCTGCTGTACGAGGCGATGCGCGACCTGTACCACCTGAACCCGCACGACGGCCCGAGCCCGCGAGCCCTGTTCGACCGGTTCGTCGGCTGGGGGCCGTTCCGTAAGCCGATCGTCGGGACTCCGTGATAGCCGGTACGTACCCGCCGTGCCGGGCGAGGCCGCCGCCGGTTCCCCTGGAAGACTCGACATACCCCTGAGCTGGCCGGACGACGAGGGAGACGAGACATGCGAGTGAAGGACGTGGTCGACGCCATGGAGCTGCTGTACCGCGCCGCCGATCACCCCGAGGTGGTCGAGGTTTCCCGGTTCGGCCGCGACACGGAGCCTGGCGGGCAATCTCCGCCCGGCGTGAAGCTGCTGTTTCGGTCGGGAACCTCGGCCCTACTCGCTGCCTCGGTTCCGCCGCGTCCAGCTCCCGAGGCGGTGCCCCTAACGGCCGAGCTGCCTTCCCCGAGTCCGCGAGTGACCCGAACGCTTGCGCTCACGATGCGGCTGCTCGACTACGCGCGTCCGCCGGTCTTCAAGAGCTGGGAGACGTGCGCGTATCCCGGTGTCCACCTGAAGCCCAGCGCGGTACGGATCAATTGCACGGATGGCGATGTGGTCTACCTCCGTGTCACCGTGGCCTCCGGCCCTAGTCGTGACCCGGAGGCGGACCTTTACCCCGAGTACGAGATTCCCGAAGGAGTCCGAGCATGGCCCCCGGGAGTCAGTGCAGCACCTGCGGTGCCCGAGTAGGCGTGGCACCTGGCAAGAACTGTCCGCCGCACCAGGCGTTCGGAAGTCGCGGCACCTGCCCCGGATCGGGCAGGCCAACCATGTAGTCCCTCCTACTGACCGTCCGCCCCGGGCCGTCCACTCCCCGATGGGGATAACCCGGGGCGGGCAACTTTGCCCTGAGCACCTCACGAACCGCCGGCCGGCTCGCGCTGATCCGTCGACGTGAAATTCGGTGCGCTACTCGCCGTCGACGCGGCGGTCGCGCTTGCGCTGCGACTGGCGCTTCTTCTCGGCCAACCGGCGCTCCTTCGCGCCCCGCGACGGCCTGGTCGCCCGACGCGGTGGCGGGGGCGGCGCGGCGGCCTCGCGCAACAGCGCGACCATCCGCTCGCGGGCCGCCTCCCGGTTGGCAAGCTGCGCCCGGTGCTCGCTGGCCGCGATCGTCAACACGCCGTCCACCAGACGGTTGGCGAGCCGTTCCAGCGCCCGCGACCGGATCCAATCGGGCACCGACGGCGAGTTCGCCAGGTCGTAGCTCAGCTCGACCCGGGAGTCGGCGGTGTTCACGCCCTGCCCACCAGGGCCCGACGAACGGGAGAAACGCTCCCGCAGCTCACCGGCGGGGACGACCCACCGGTCGGTCACCCGCAGTCCGTCGTCCACGCCCCGAGGCTAGCCCGCCGCGGGTCGCACCGGGTTACCGGTGTGAAGGCTCACCCTTCGTGGACGAGGTGGGCGCCGGGCCGGCGGTCTCGTCGTCCGAACCGACCGCGGCGTACGCCACCGCGCCGAACAGCAGCAACCCCACGACCGCGGCCTTCACGGCAACCCCGCGGACCAGCAACCACGCGCCGCGGCGAGCGCCGGGCACCGATTTCTTCGCGGTCTGGTAGTCGGTCCACCCGCGCCGCGCCCGGGTGTACGCCGACCCCACCGCCCATCCGATGATCAGGCCCACCAGCAGGAGGACCGTGAGAAGAGGACGCTCCACCTGAGCCAGTATCCAGACCCAGCGTCATATTTCCATGGTCCGATGGCGCAGGGCCGGATATCCGACACTGGAGGCGACCGGCAGGGCCGTTCGGGCAGGTCAGCCACCCTTGCCGATGATCGTGTCGGCGGTCTGCTGGACCTGCTCGATGGGGATGGCGAAGCCGATTCCGATCGAGCCGTTGCCGTCGATGGTCGCGATGGCGGTGTTCACTCCGACCACCTCGCCCCGGGCGTTGACCAGCGGCCCGCCCGAGTTGCCGGGGTTGATGGACGCGTCGGTCTGCACCGCGCGGTGCCGGTTGTTGCCCAACCGCACCTGACGGTCCAGCGCGCTGACGATGCCGGCGGTGACCGTCCCGGACAGGCCCAGCGGTGAGCCCACCGCCAGCACGGGCTCACCGACCCGGGTCGCGCCCGGCTTCGCCAGCGGCAGCGGGGCGAGTCCGGCCGACGGTGGCACCTTCAACACCGCCAGGTCGCTGCCCGCCTCCCGGCCGACCACCTCGGCTTCGTACCGGCGGCCGTCGGGCAGCTCCACCGTCACCGGTCCGCCGCCGCCCTTGGCCAGGATGTGGTCGTTGGTGACCAGGTGCTGCTGGTCGTCGATGGCGAATCCCGAGCCCGTCGCGGACGCGCCGTTCGCGCCGCCAGCGAGCACCGACACCACACCGGGCACCGTCCGCTCGGCGGCGGTGACCAGCTCCGCCGGCACCGGCGCGGCGGACGCGGCGGCCGGTCCGGCACCGCCGTCCCGGCTGGCCACCACGCCCCCGGCCAGGGCACCCGACACGGCCGAGACCGCCACGATCGTCAGCGCGGCGAGCAACCGACCGGGTCGCCGCCCCCCGGGGTCACGGCCCGAGCCGGGAGCGTCCCACCACCCTCGCCCGTCCGGATCGAGGTCCGGCGAGATGAACCAGGGACCGCGCGGTTCGCCCAGTCCGGTCTGCACTGCCATGCGTACTCCTCACGGTCGACATCGGCGCTGCGGGTCAGGGCAGTCGGGAGAACCAGCGCATCGATCCGGCGGCGGCCCCCATCGCGAACACCAGTCCGAGGCCGATGAACCGCGCCGAGACGTCCTGGCGTTCGGTGCGGTAGCCGACCGAGCTGCCGATGTCGTCGTAGACGGCGCGCAGTTCGTCGATGGTGCTGGCCTCGTGGAACATCCCGCCGGTCTCGTCGGCGACGGCCCTGAGCGTCTGCCCGTCGACCGGCACCTGGATCGGCCGTCCGCCCCGGTCCACGAACCCCGACGGGGTGCCGAAGGAGATCGCGTGCACCGGCACCTTCGCCGCGACGGCCTCCGCCGCCGCCTCCATCGGGTCCATTCCCGAGGTGTTGGCCCCGTCGGACAGCAGGATGATCCGGGCCGGCGGTGGTTCCTTGGCGGCCTCGCTGTCCAGGCTCTTGACCGCTCCGAGCGAGGTGTTAATCGCCTCACCGATCGCGGTGCCCTGGACCCCGGTCACCCCCTCGGCCAGGCGGCCGATGCCCTCGTCGAGGGCGTCCCGGTCGGTGCCCGGTGGCACCAGGACGGCGGCGCTGCCGGCGAACGCGACGAGCCCCACGTTGAACTCGTCGGGCAGGCCCTCGACGAACCGTCGGGCCGCCTGCTTGGCCGCCGCCAGCCGGTCCGGCTCGACGTCGGTGGCGAGCATCGAGGTGGACACGTCGACGGCCACCATCACGGTGGCCCGCTCGCGGGGTACCCGGACCTCGGCGCTGGGCCGGGCGAAACCGACCACCAGCAACGCCAGCATGGCCAGGAACAGCCCGGCGGGTACGTGCCGACGCCAGGCCGGCCGTTCGGGCGCCACCCGGTCCAGCAGCCGCAGGTTGGTGAAGCGGATGGCGTAGCGGGCGCGTCCGCGCTGCACCACCAGGTACGCGACGACAAGCGCGAGCACGCCCACCAGCAGCCAGAGCCGCAGCGGGGACTCCCAGCTCACGCGGCACCTCCCCGGGCGGCCCCGGCCGGCGCGGCGGCCATCCGTCGCTGGGCGTGCACGTGGCGGACGATGTCCGCGCTGACGTCGCGGTCGGTACGCAGCCCCAGGTGTGTCGCCCCACTCCGGCGCAACGCCGCTCGGACCTGATCCCGCTGGGCGGCGGCCGCCGCGGCGTAGCGCTCCCGCAGGCGTCGGTCCGATGTGCACACCTCGCGGCGACGGCCGGTCTCCGGGTCGACGAGCGTGATCAGGCCGACGTCGGGCAGTTCCAGCTCACGGGGGTCGGTCACCTCGATCGCCAGCACCTGGTGGCGCGCGGACAGCCGGCGCAGGGTCCGCTCCCAGGGCGGCGGTTCGGCGGGGTCGTCCGGAAGGCCGTCGAGGAAGTCGGAGACCACCACCACGAGTCCACGCTGGTTGGCCACCCGTTGCAACGCGTCGAGCCCGTCGGCCAGCTCCGGGACCGGCGCGGTCGACCGTTGCCCCGGCCCATGGGTGGGCGCGCTGGCACGCGGGGCCGCGAGCAACGCCCGCAGCAGACCGAGCAGATGGGTACGCCCGCAGCGGGCCGGGAAGCGTCGCATCCCGTCGGCGCTCAACACCTGGGCGCCCAACCGGTTGCCGACGCCAGCGGTCAGGAAGCCGACGGCCGCCACCGCGGTCACCGCCAGCTCCCGTTTGTCCAGCTCGGCGGTGCCGAACTCCATGCTGGCGCTGGAGTCCACGAGCAGCCAGGTGGTCAGTTCCCGGTCGGCGTCGACCTGGCGGACGTGCGGCACCGCGGTCCTGGCCGTGACCGCCCAGTCCATCCGGCGGACCTCGTCCTCCCCCGGCCGGTACTCCCTGCTGCCGGCGGGTTCGCTACCCGGCCCGGGCAGCAGGCCACGGTACTGACCGTGCAGCAGGCCGTCGAGTCGCCGGGTGACGGTCAGTTCGAGTCGGCGCAGACGTTGGTCGGGGGTCAGCTCGGCCAGGCCGGGATCGGGTGCCGTGCTCACCGACGCACGGGCGGCGCGTCTCATGCCGCCGCCAGGTCGGGCGTCTGCTGGGGGTGTCCGGTGGCCACCCGGGGCGGGGGCACCGCCTCGACGAGTCGCCGGACGATGCTCTCCGCCGTGACCCCGTCGGCCACGGCGTCGAAGGAGAGCACCAGTCGGTGGGACAGGACGTCCACCGCCAACTCCCGGACGTCCTCGGGCAACACGTACTCCCGCCCGCGCAACAGCGCCTGCGCCCGGGCTGCGGCGACCAGGCCCAGCGTGGCCCGGGGGCTGGCGCCGTACGCGAGCAGCGGCGCGATCTCCGCCAGGCCGAACCGGCCCGGGTCGCGGGTGGCGAGGATCAGCCGGACCACGTACTCGGCCAGGGCGTGGTGGACGAAGATCCGCTCGGCGAGCCCCTGGAGGTGTCGCAGTCGTTGCGGGTCGAGCACCTGGCGCGCGCTGGGCCGGTCGCTGCTCATCCGGTAGAGGATCGCCAGTTCGTCGGCGTCGCTTGGGTAGTCGACGACCACCTTCATGAGGAACCGGTCGCGCTGCGCCTCGGGGAGCTGGTAGACCCCCTCGGACTCGATCGGGTTCTGGGTGGCCAGCACCAGGAACGGCTCCGGTACGGGCCAACTTCGCCCGCCGAGGGAGACCTGCCGTTCGGCCATCGCCTCCAACAACGCCGACTGGACCTTGGCGGGCGCCCGGTTGATCTCGTCGGCCAGCACGAGGTTGGCCATGATCGGACCCAGCTCGATGTCGAAGGTCTCCTTCGAGGCCCGGTAGATCCGTGTGCCCACGATGTCGGAGGGGACCAGGTCCGGGGTGAACTGGATGCGGGAGAAGGTGCCGCCGACCACGGTCGCGAGGGTCTGCGCGGCGAGGGTCTTGGCGACGCCGGGCAAGCCCTCCAGGAGGCAGTGCCCGTTGGCGATCAGTGCGGTGAGCAGACGCTCGACGAGCCGATCCTGCCCGACGATCACGCGTTTGACCTCGAAGAGGGTCTGTTCCAGCTCGGCGCCGCTCGGCTCGGGATCGACCGAGGTGGGCATGCTGGCCAGGGTGTCCGAGATGTCCGTCACGGTGCTTGCTTCCCGGGCGGGACCCCCGGCAAACGTCGGATTGTGCGGGCCGGACCGGCCGGGAGCACCCGCAACGGGCACGAGCCGCGCGAAAGAGTGACGAGTCACGCGAGCCGGTCGCGCGAGACCGAATCACCCCGGGGCGACCGGGAGGGCACGCAGTCGACCTCATCGGGAGCGCGATCCGGCCCCCGCGCGGGATGCGCGGGGGCCGGCTCTTCCCAGCTCGCTCAGAAGGTGTGCGTGAGCAGCGTGAAGCCCAGGTCGGCCGGCACTCCGGCAGAGTTGTACGTCTGGACGAAGACCGCGTTCGGGGTGCTCAGGCGCGGGGCGACCGTCGCCTCACCGGCAGGCGGGACGCAGCAGGCGTTGGCGCTCGAAATGGTCGCCAGGTAGGCGCCGGTCGAGACGTTCACGCCGAACTGCACCTCGTACTGGCCGGCGCCGTACTTGATGACGGTGCCGGTGCCGCGGACCTTGGTCCCGTTGGCGTTGACGACGGTAAAGTAGGTGGCCGTCGCCAACGTGCTGGCGTCGCCGGCCTTCAGTGCGGCCTTGGCCTTGCGGGCCGACTCCGCCGTCACCGGTGGCTGGGTGTTCGTGGCGCGGGACGCCGGCTGGACGGCCGCCTGCGGCGCCTTCGCCGACGGCTGGGCGACGGCGATGCCCCCACCCGCCAGGGTGAGTGCCGCGACCGCGAACCCGATCGCTGCCGCCTTACGTCGGAAGGATGTACTCATGACAGGTCCCCCTTGTGTGACCGTGCGAATTCGGCCGACCCGCGGGGCGGGACGGATAATTGCCGAGAAATAAATTAGACGCCTGATAACTCGGTGACAGTCACCGGCACTGAGCTGGGATTACTACTCAGAGTTGCGTCGTTTCAACCAGATGGAACGTAGCACCGCGAAAAGCCGCAGGTCAATAGTTGATCTCGCATTATCGACGTGTCATCCAGCCGTCAGATAATTGTGAAAGGTGAACGGAGACCAATTCACGAAATTGCTCGGCCGCGACCCCGGTTAGGCTGAGCGCCATGATCGTCACCGACGACCCGCCCGCGCCGACCCGCCGCCGAGGTCTGATCCGCCGCCGAGGTCTGATCCGCACCGCCCTCTGCTGGTTGGTCGTCGGGCCCACGGCCGCCTTCGCCGCCGTACGTCTGGCCGGACTGGACCGGGGACCGCTGGTGCAGGCGCTCGCCTTCACCCCGTACATCGCCGGAGTGAGCGTGGTGGCGCTCGGGCTCAGCGTCGCGCTGCGGCGCTGGTGGCCGGCGGCGGTCGCGGCCCTGGCCGCCGTGGCGCTGCTCGGCGTGGTCGCGCCCCGGGCGCTGGCCGCGCCGCAGCCGACGGCCACCGGCCCGACAATCCGGCTGCTCACCGCGAACCTGCTCGCCGGGGCCGCCGACGCGTCGGCGCTCGTGGAACTGGTCCGACAGCACCGGGTCGACGTGCTCACCGTGCAGGAGTTCACACCCGACGCGCAGGCCGCGCTGGACCGGCTCGGGCTCGACCGGCTGCTCCCCCACCGGCAGCTCAACGCGCACGTCGGGACGCCCGGCTCGGGGCTCTACTCGCGCTGGCCGCTCAGCGACGTCGGCATCCGTAACAACCGGGGCCAGGGCGGCTGGGGGTTCAGCCAGGCGTACGGCACCGTAGCCGTCCCCGGGGCGCCACCGGTCCGTGTCGAGTCGGCCCACCCGTCGGCGCCGTCCGCGCTGGACCAGGTTGACGCATGGCGTACCGACCTGACCGCCCAACCACCCGCCACGCCCGACGGTGAGCTGCGGATCCTCGCCGGGGACTTCAACGCCACCCTCGACCACGGTCCACTGAGGGCGCTGCTGCGCACCGGCTACGTCGACGCCGCCGACGCCACCGGCAAGGGGCTGACCGGCACGTGGGGCCCGTACGACGGTGACCTGATCCCCCCAGTCACGATCGACCACGTCCTCGTCGACCGCCGCATAGCGGTAAACAAGGTAAAGGTCCTACCCCTCCCCAAGTCCGACCACCGCCCCGTCCTGGCGACCGTCACCCTCCCAACCCGGTAACCGACCCCACCCCAACCGCTGTCGATCATGGAGTTGTGGTGGGCATTGTGAGAACGGAAACCCGTTTTGCGGAGCACCACAACTCCATGATCGACCAGGGTGGGGTGGGACGGGGGTGGGGGCGGTGGGGTGGGGGTTAGACCGGGGTGGGGGCTAGGCCGTAGGTGAGGGCGTCTACCAGGGCGTGCCAGCTTGCCTCGACGACGTTGGGGTGTACGCCCACCGTCGTCCAGTCCCGGCCGGTGCCGTTGGCGGTCTCCAGCAACACCCGCGTCACCGCGCCCGTGCCGTGGCTGCCCTCCAGGATGCGCACCTTGTAGTCGGCCAGCTCGAAGTCGCGTAGCTGCGGGTAGTGCCGCGCCAGCCCGACCCGCAGCGCCTCATCCAGCGCGTTGACCGGGCCGTTGCCCTCCGCCGTGGCGATGACCCGCTCGCCGCGTACCCGGATCTTCACGGTCGCCTCGGAGACGACCGCGCCGTCCTCGCGGTGCTCGACCAGCACCCGGTACGACTCAAGGGTGAACGGCCGCGCCGGGCCGCCCTCCGGGAGTTCGGAGCGCACGAGCAGCTCGAACGAGGCGTCGGCGGCCTCGAAGGACCAACCTCCGGCCTCCAACTCCTTGACCCGCTTGGTGACCCGGGTCAACGCCTCCGGACGGTCGGCCAGGTCCAGGCCGAGTTCACGGCTCTTGAGCTCGACACTGGCCCGGCCGGCCATCTCGGTTATCAGGATCCGCATGTCGTTGCCCACCACCGACGGGTCCACGTGGTTGTAGAGCAACGGGTCGACCTTGATCGCGCTCGCGTGCAGCCCCGCCTTGTGGGCGAAGGCGGCGGCCCCGGCGTACGCCTGGTGGGTGTCGGGGGCGATGTTGGCGATCTCGGCGATGGCGTGCGAGACCCGCACCATCTGGGCCAGGCATCCCTCCGGTAGGACGGGCATACCCAGCTTGAGCTGGAGATTGGCGACGACGGCGAAGATGTCGGCGTTGCCGGGGCGTTCGCCGTACCCGTTGGCGGTGCCCTGCACGTGCCGGACCCCCGCCTCGACGGCGGCGATCGTGTTGGCTACCGCGCAGGCCGTGTCGTTCTGGGCGTGCATGCCGAACAGCGCGGCGTCGACCCCGAGCCGGTCGGTCAGGTCGTGGATCGCGGCGGTCACCTGGGACGGCAGCATCCCGCCGTTGGTGTCGCAGAGGACCATCCGCTCGGCGCCCGCGGCGAGCGCGGTCTGCACCACGGCGGCGCCGTACGCGGGGTCGTGGCGGTAGCCGTCGAAGAAGTGCTCACCGTCGACGAACACCCGGCGTCCCTCGGCGACCAGGTGGGTGACGGTGTCGTGGATCATCGCCAGGTTCTCCGCGCCGGTGGTGCGCAACGCGCGCTCGACATGGCGGATGTCGGCCTTGGCGACCAGGGCGACCGCCGGAGTCTGCGCGTCCAGCAGGCCGCGCACCTGGGGGTCGTCGGCGACCGCGACACCGACCTTGCGGGTGGCGCCGAACGCCACCAGCACGGCGTGACGCAGGGTCAGCTCGGTGCGGGCGCGGCGGAAGAACTCGGTGTCCTTGGGCACCGCGCCCGGCCAGCCGCCCTCGATGAACCCGACGCCGAACTCGTCGAGCAGCCGGGCCACCGCCAGCTTGTCGACCACCGAGTAGGTGAGCCCCTCGCGCTGGGCGCCGTCTCGCAACGTCGTGTCGAAGACCTGGAACGTCATCAGGATCCTTTCTCGGAGCAACAAAAAGACCCCCCGCGGGATGCGGGAGGTCTGCGCGCTCGGCGGAGGGAGAGCCGGCGCGCTAGGTCGCAATAATCAGGGCGGTGCAGGTCACGATCGCTACTCTGCCACCCGCTTCCGCTTTTGGGAGAGACAATCCAAATGGTGGGACATCCCGCCCGCAAGGAGGCCCCGTGCTCACCGTGTCGCTCGACACCGACACCCCGCCCGCCGAGGGCTGACCCATGGGACTGGACACGATCCGGGCGGCCCTGCCCGCGTACGCCACGGACATCGCCCACAACCTCGACTCGACGATCGGCGCCTCGACGCTGACCCCGGCGCGGACGTGGGGCACGGCGCTGGCCTGCGCGGTGGCCGCGCGCAACCCGCTGGTACTGCGCGAGATCGCCGCCGAGGCGCTCGACCACCTCGGGCCGGACGGCGTCGAGGCGGCCAAAGGCGCGGCGGCCGTCATGGCGATGACCAACATCTACTACCGCGCCACGCATCTCATGGCCGACGAGGAGTACGCCTCGATACCGGCCCGCCTCCGCATGCAGCTCGTCGCCCGACCCGGCGTGGACAAGAGCGACTTCAAGCTGTGGTGCCTCGGCGTCTCCGCGATCATCGGCTGCGAGATCTGCCTCCAGACGCAGGAGAAGGCGCTGCGCCGTCGTGGCGTAACCCGGGAGCAGGTGCACGAGGCGTTGCGGATCTCCGCCGTCGTCCACGCGGCGGCGGTCACGCTGGACGCCGAGGCCGCCCTGGCCTGAGCCCCTCGTGCGGCCCGGACCGGCCGGCGCTTGGGCCCGGTCGCCGTTTCCGGGCCCCCGCAGCCGGGTAGCTCCCCAGGGGCGGGCACGACAGCCCGGGACGTCGGCGACAGTCAGGAGCGAACGGCATGGACAGGATCGACCCGCACGCCGCCCACGCCGGGACGGACCCGCTGCGCGACGGCGACCAGGGCGCCGTGGCCGGCGGGGCGCCGGCCGGCACGTTCGACCCGTGGCGCTACCGCGACACCGCCGGCGTGGCCGACGCCGACCTGGTCGGCTACAAGGTCGAGGCCAGCGACGGCGGTGTCGGCAAGATTGACAGCGCCAGCCACGAGGTCGGCGGCAGCTACCTGGTCGTGGACACCGGACCGTGGATCTTCGGCAAGAAGGTGATGCTGCCCGCCGGCACGGTCAACCTGGTCGACCACGACCAGCGCACCGTCTCCATCGACCGCACCCGCGACCAGATCAAGGCCGCCCCGGAGTACGACGAGGCCAGCCACAGCGACCCGACGTACCGGGACCAACTCGGCGGTTACTACGACGAGACGTACGGCGCCCTCCCTCCGGGCACCGCGCGCTGAGCGATCCGACCCGACGGCCGGTGGGGCATGAGCCCACCGGCCGTTACCGTGGGCAGGTGGACGCCATCGACGACGAACGTCACATCACGCTGCCCGTGACCTTCAACTTCCGCGACGTCGGCGGCTACCTCGGCCACGACGGCCGCACCGTGCGCCGTGGTCGCCTCTACCGCTCCGACTCCCTGCACCGGCTCGACGAGCAGGACCGCGACGCGTTCGCCGCGATCGGCATCCGTACCGTCGTCGACCTGCGCCGCCCCACCGAGGTGGAGCGCGACGGTCGGGTGCCGGCCTACCAGGGGCTGACCTACCGGCACATCCACCCGGAGCACGAGGACTGGTCGCTGACGCCGCACGAGAAGGGCACCGACCTGGCGCGCTACCTCGCCGACCGCTACGCCGACCTGGCCCAGACCGGCACCGCGGGCCTGGGCGAGGCGATCGGGCTGATCGCCGACTCGGCGAACGCCCCGGTCGTCGTGCACTGTGTGGCCGGCAAGGACCGAACCGGCATCGTGTGCGCCCTGACCCTCGCCGTGCTGGGCGTCGACGACGCGGACATCACCGCCGACTACGCGCTGAGCAGCGAGGCGTCGGCCCGGTTCAGCGCCTGGCTGGCCGCCACCATGCCGGACGCCGGGGAGGTACCGGCGCCGTTCCTGGCGTCGCCCGCCGAGGCCATGCAGATGTTCCTGGACGAGCTGCGCGAGGGGCACGGATCGATCGAGGCGTACCTGCGGCATGCCGGGGTGACCGACAAGCAGCTCGCGGCCCTGCGCGACCACCTGCTCGACGAGGGTTAGAGCGGCGGGGGGGGGGCGGGGCCCCCCCCCCCCCCCCCGGCCCTGGTCAGTCGCGACGGGAAGGTCACCTCGGTATTGCCCCGGTCTGCGTCGCCCACCGGCCTACGGGCAT